>JAVBLF010000035.1:0-8513 GCA_031553675.1 Eubacteriales bacterium
TCAAATCGGGATTCCAAAGGGTCAATGACCCTTTGGTCGGGGGTCTGGGGGTTGAAAACCCCCAAAAAAACTGAGGGAAACGAAATATGCTATCCGTACTCATCGCGGACGATAACGAAGGCATGCGCATGGTTTTAACGAAGGCCATCGCGCGCGCGGGGCACGAGGTGGTGGGCGAGGCGCTCGACGGCCACCAAGCGGTCGAGCTGGTCGAGAAGCTGCACCCGACCGTCGTCTTCATGGACATCGAAATGCCCGGGCTGGACGGTGTGGAGGCTGCGCGCAAAATCCAAGACATCGATCCGCGCATCTTCATCATCTTTGCGACGGCGCACGAAGAGTTTCGCAAAGAGGCGTTTGAGATCTACGCCTACGATTATCTGGTCAAACCATTCGAGGTGCGCCGTGTGAGCGAGACGCTCGAGCGCATCGAAAAGCAACGCAGCGGGCAGGTTTTGCCGCCGATCGCGCCGGTACCGGCCGAGTCGGAGCGCAAGAGCTCAAAGCTGCTTTTGCGGCACAAGGACGGCCTCTCGCTGGTCGGAACGGACGAGATCATCCTGATCCAGCGCGAGAACCGTTCGACGGCGATCTACACGCCGACCGAAAAGCATGTGACGAGCGAAACGCTCAGCGAGCTGGAGCAGCGGCTTCCGGCGGGGCTTTTTTTCCGCTCACACAAGAGCTACATCATCAACGTCGAGCGCATCACGCGCATCTATCCGTATGGGCGCTGGACCTATGTCGTCAAGCTCAAGGATACGGAGTTGGACGCGCTGATGACGCAGGAGCGCTACACGGCGCTTCAAAAATACTTTTCATAGGGGTGCAGGCATGACGTCACGAATGAGAGACGCGCAGGGCCGAACGCTGGACGAGTTTTTGGCGGCCTACCATCCGGGCGACTACGAGCGGCCATCGGTGACGGTAGACGTCGCGATCCTGACGAGCGAGGGTGAAGCGCTCTTGATCCGGCGCGGGAACCACCCGAACTTGGGCATGTGGGCGCTGCCGGGCGGTTTTGTCGATATGAAAGAGACGCTTTACGAGGCAGCGGCGCGCGAGCTGCGGGAAGAGACGGGCTTGGCGGGCGTACCGCTTCGCAGCCTGGGGCTTTACGCCGAGCCGACGCGCGACCCGCGCCTGCGCGTGATCACGGCGGCCTTTGGCGCGATCGCGCCGCGAAAGAGCCTTGCCTTCCGCGCCGGTGATGACGCCGCCGATGCGCTGCTTTTCCGCTGGCAGATTGAAGCCCTGGGCAAAATCGCGATCCCGTCCGCTTCCCAGGCCGCGCCCCACGCCCTCCGCCTGCCCTGCACGGCCGTCGGGGAGCCGATCGGCGCAACGGGCGACGGCTACGCCCTGACCCTCGAAGCGGACAGCATCCGAATTTCGGCCCGCCTCGCGATTTCGGGCGGCGTCGACGTCTTGCTCGGCGGCACACTCCGCCCCACCGACGACGCCCTCGCCGGAGATCACGCGCTGATACTCTTCGGAGCCTTACGGGCGTTTGGGGGACGCGCTTTTTGAAAAAAGCTGTGCAAAAACTTTTGTACAAACCCGAAACCCCCGCCATGATCGTGGCGGGGGTTTCGATGTTGGGCGATGCAGAACACGAGCCATCAAGATAGGCTGTTGATGTATGGGATTCTCAAGTGACTAGTCTCTAGAGTGGGGTTCTAGGGGCAAAGCCCCTAGCGTCCCCTCCGTCGGAGCACAATCCCCCATGGCTTCAGCCCCCCGGCCTCGAAGCGTGTCTCGTCGGCGAAGGTCCAGCCGTACTGCGAAGCGAGGCGGGCGACGGCGGGGCGCTGGGTGGTGTAGAGGATGACCGTGCCGTCGGGTGCCATCCAGGTGTTGAGCTGTTGGAAAAGGGAGCGATAGAGGGCGTCGTTGGCGTCGGAAGAGCCGACGCGCACGCCGAAGGGGAGGTTGGCGATCAGCTCGTCAAAGGCGGAGATCGCGGCAAAGCGGCGCAGGTCGCCTCCAATGACGCTGAGTTTGCCGGACAGCTCGGGGTGGAGGCGGATGGCGGCCTTGGCGTTCGTGCGGGCGGCGGTGATCGCGGCGGGCGCGATGTCGACGCCGACGCATTCTTTCACGGGAACTTCGAGCAAGGCGCGTTCGACGAGGAGGGTGCCCGCCCCGCAACAGGGATCGAGCACGCGGGCGTTCGATTTCAGATGGGGTTTGGCGAACCGAAGCAGGTTGGCGGCGACCGTCGGGTGGATCGACGCGGGGAGTGCTTTACTTCGGTAGGCGTAGCGCGGATCGGGCGGTTGGGTGATCTTCGCGTAGGCGCGCAGGCGGATGTCGTCGGCTTCGAGGCGCAGCTCCGCGACGTAGGCGGACGGCGAATTGCGGAGGGTGCCTGCTTCGTCGAGGCGCAGGGCGAGCGCATGCACGCAGGCCGTGCGACTTTCGTGCGAGAGGCCGCGTAGCTCGATCCGGTAGGGAACGGGCGCGGGGTCGTAATGGGCAGTCAGCAGGGCTTCGAAGGGTTTCAGCGCCAGCGCGGCGCTTTGCGCCCAGGTGAGAAGCTCGGCCTTGTGCGCGTTCGCGGGCGGGAGGGGCAACGGCGCGATCGGGACGAGCGCCTCTTCGAAGCAGCGAAGGGCGTAGAGTGCGGACAGATGGGTGTCGCGGTAGAGCAGCGCGCGGTCGTGGCGCTTTTGGGGGCGAAGGCCGATCGCAATCGCCTCGGAAAGCAGGATGTCGCCACAGCCCTCGGGGGCGCGGAGGTGGATGTTTTGTGGCGGCAGAGGGGCGGCGAGTCGGGTGTTTTGTGGTTCGAGCGCCGAAAGTGCGCCGCTGCATGCCTGGCGGATGGCGTCGCGGTGGGAGAGGTCGGAGGGAGCCGACAGCTCGTCCGCTTGGATGCGGGCGTCGCGGATCGTTGTAAGGGCGCGGTTTCGATCGTCGTTGCTCGCGTGCGGGGCACACGCGCCGATCGCGAGTATGATCGACGGGATGACGTAGAGGGTCGTTTCGCCTTTGAGCGCATCGGCCAGCGCGGGACCATCGCCCGCCTCCCCCAATGCGCCGAGAAGACGCGCCGTATTTTTGCGCGTCTTGGGGGCTTCGCTCGTCAAAAGCGCGCGAAGCTGGCCGCGGTTGGGCTTGTCGGCGACGTAGGCGCGGGCGGCTTTGGTTTTGCAGATCGAAGCCAGTTCGCTTAGCGCGGCGGAATCGCCTTGCAAGGCGCTCCGGTAGAGCGCATCGATCGCGGCGAAGTCAGGTGCGGGTGGACGGCGTTCACTCATTTTGCTGGGCCTTCCTGGGCGGCGGCCTCGATCGCGCGCAATACGTTTTCGGTGCCGTCGGTGTTGGGTGCATGTTGCATGGCGTTTCGGAAACGCTCGCGGCCGTCGTAGAGGGCGTTGACGGCCTCGATGATCGATTCGGTCGTCATGTCTTCCTCTTCGAGTACCATGGCGTAGCCTTTGCGCTCGAAGTAGCGGGCGTTTTGGATCTGGTCGCCGCGGCTCGCGATCAGGGGCAAGGGGATCAGGAGCGCGGGCAGCGCGATCGCGAGGAACTCGAACACCGAGTTGGCGCCGGCGCGCGAGACGGCGATGTCGCTGGCGGCGAAGAGGTCGGGCAGTTCTTCTCCGATGTATTCGAACTGGCGGTAAGCGGACTGGCCGTTCCACGCGGGATCGACCTTGCCTGTGCCGCAGAGGTGGACGATGTCAAAGCGCGCGGTCAGCGTGGGGACGGCGCGGCGTAGGGCGTCGTTGACGCGCTGCGCGCCGAGCGATCCGCCCATACAGAGCAGCACGGGTTTTTCGCCCGAGAAGCCGAGGAAGTCGAGGCCGCGTTTGCGGTCGCCCTGGTAGAGCTCGGGGCGTATGGGCGTGCCGGTGAAGGCCCCGCGGTGCTTCGTATACGTCAGTGTATCCTCGAAGGTGACGAGCATCCGGTCGGCGAAGTTCATGGCGATTTTGTTGGCCAGGCCGGGGGAATAATCGCTCTCGTGGAGGACGACGGGGATCTTGCGGCGGCGTCCGGCCATGACGACGGGCACCGACACGAAGCCGCCCTTCGAGAAGAGCGCGGCGGGCTTGAGCGCCTTGATCGCGCGGCTGGCGTCGAAGTAGCCGGCGATCACGCGGAAGGGATCGGTGAAGTTTTGCCAGCTAAAGTAACGGCGCAACTTGCCGCTTCGAACGCGGTGAAAGGTGACGCCGGGCGCTTTTTGGATGAGGGACTCCTCGATGCTGTCCTTGGTGCCGATGTAGTGAACCTCGTAGCCACGCGCTTGGAGGCGGGGAATGAGCGCGAGGTTGGGTGTGACGTGTCCGGCGGATCCGCCGCCGGTCATCACGATCTTCCTATGTGAAGACGGCGCGGGCGAATGATCGGCGCCGTCCTCCGACGTGCCGGGCTGCCCTGCGTTGCTTATGTTCGTTTGCATGGGTTCCATGCCATCCTTTCGGAACCGGGCGTCGGTCGCGAAGGATCGGCCGCCCGATATTGGGTTTGCTGTCGTTTTATAGTATGAAATTTCGATTCGCTTGGGAACCGCGCGAATCGCACAGGAAGGACAGGCAATGATTGCCAGGTGCGCATACATGCGTCTTTTAAGCATATCATGCCAGTTGCGGCGGAACAAGCCGCAATTGCGCCGCTTTGCCAATTGTGATACGATGATTTCGGCGCGTATCGGCGCTTTGCAAGGAGGAAAACGGCATGGAAAACGGCTATGTGACCGCCTATTATGGCTGCCAGGTCTTTGACGATAGAGAGATGAAAAAGCGCCTGAGCGCGCGGGCGTATGCCGACGTGCGCAAGGTGATCGAGGGCTTTGCTCAAATGACGATCGAGCTGGCCGACGAGGTGGCGACCGAGTTGCGCGACTGGGCGCTCGAACGGGGCGCGACCCACTACACGCATTGGTTCCAGCCCATGACGGGCTTGACGGCCGAAAAACACGACGCCTTCATCACGCCCCTTCCCGGCGGCGGCGTGACGGTCGAGCTGGACGGGCGCTGCCTCGTCAAGGGCGAAACCGACGCGTCGAGCTTTCCGTCGGGTGGGCTGCGGGCGACCTTTGAGGCCCGCGGCTACACGACCTGGGACTGCACGTCGCCGCCCTTTGTGCGCGTCGACCCCAGCGGTGCCAGGACGCTCTGCATCCCGACGGCGTTTTGCTCCTACGCGGGCGAGGCGCTCGACGAAAAGACGCCGCTACTGCGCTCGATGGACGCGATCTCGCGCCAGGCCGTGCGGGTGCTGCACGCACTGGGGCATACCGAGGTGCAGCGCGTCGTGCCGACGGTCGGCGGCGAGCAGGAATACTTTCTGATCGATAAGAGCGTCTACCAGCAGCGGGAAGACCTCATCTATGCGGGGCGGACCCTCTTCGGCGCACCACCGGCCAAAGGGCAAGAGCTCGAAGATCAGTATTACGCGGCCATGTCGGAGCGCGTCGCGACCTTCATGGTCGAGCTGAACGAAGAGCTGTGGAAGCTGGGCGTCCCCGCCAAGACCCAGCATTACGAAGTCGCCCCGGCGCAATACGAGTTGGCGCCCGTGTTTTCGACGGCCAACATCGCCGTCGATCACAACCAGATCGCGATGGAGATGCTCAAGAAGGTGGCCGATCGCCACGGCTTTGCCTGCCTGCTGCACGAAAAGCCCTTCGCGCACATCAACGGCTCGGGCAAGCACAACAACTGGGGCCTCTCGACCGATACGGGGCGCAACCTTCTGAAACCCGCCAAGATCGGGCAGGACAACAGCGTCTTTCTGGCCTTCTTCGCCGCGACGATCGCCGCCGTCGACGAGTACGCGGATGCGCTGATCATGAGCTGCGCCTCGCTGGCCAACGAAGCGCGCTTGGGTGGCCACGAAGCGCCGCCCGCCATCGTGTCGGTCTTCGTCGGCGAAAAGCTCGAAGAACTGATTGCGGCGCTCAAAGCGGGCAACGGCCAGGGCATCGCGCGCAAAGAAGAGATGACGATCGGTGTGACCTCCCTGCCCATGCTCCTACGCGACGACGCCGACCGCAACCGCACCAGCCCCTTCGCGTTCACGGGGAACAAATTCGAATTTCGCATGGCCGGGTCGAGCCAGTCGCTCGGCCTGCCGAACACCGTGCTCAATACGGCGGTGGCCGACATGCTGCGAAGGCTGGCCGACGCGCTCGACGCCAGCCTCGACCCACAGAGCGAGCTCTACCTCATCTTGGGGGCGCTTCTCGAAGGGCATGAGCGCGTGCTCTTTTCGGGCGACAACTACGCCGAAGCCTGGCGCGACGAGGCCAAAAAGCGCGGTCTGACGAACATGACGAGTGCCCTCGATGCGTTCGACGCCTGGCACGACGAAAAGCTCGTCCGCCTTTTCGCTTCGCACAACGTCTTCATGACCGCCGAGATGGACGCGCGCTGGGACGTCGCGATCCGCGCCTATGCCAAGCACGCCGCGATCGAGACGCGCACCATGGTCAAGATGAGCAAGCAAAAACTGCTGCCCGCCGCGATCGCCTACAGCAAGCACCTGGCGCGGGCGGCGAACGAGGTCGCGCAAGCCACGGGCACGCCGAGCGCCGTCCACCGCAGGCTGCTCGACGAATGCTGCGAGCGCACGGCGGCTTTCGACGCAGCCCTTCGCGAGCTCGAAGCCCTGTCCGACCGCGCCGAAGCGATGGGCGACGACCTGTCCGCGCAAGCCCGCTTTTACGCCGAAGCCGTCATCCCGCAGATGGGCGTCGTCCGTGCCTGTGTCGACGAACTTGAAAAGAACGTCAGCAAGCAGTACTGGCCGCTGCCCAGTTATGGCGAGATGTTGCTTCACATAGTATAATGGTTGCATACTCGTGCGATCACGGACGTAAAAGGAGAGAACGCTTTTGCTGCACGTACTGTTGTTATCCGTCACGGCGGGGCAGGGACACAATTCCTGTGCGCGCTCGCTCGCGGTCGCGCTCGAAGCGCGCGGCGTCGCGTGCCAAACGGTCGATACGATCAAGTACATCAATTCGCTGACTGGAACGGCGGTCGACAAAGGCTACCTGACCATGGGCAAATACACGCCCAAGTTCTGGGGCACGATCTACAACCAGGCGCTTCAGCTCTCCATGAGCGGCAAGCCGGCGCAAATCAATCTGCCCCTGCCGCAGCGCTTTGTCAAGCTGATCGCCAAAGCCAACCCCGACGCGATCGTCTGCACACACTTTTTCGCGTCGCTGCTGCTGACAAAAATGCGCCGCAAACGCCTGATTTCCATGCCGGTCTTCGGCATCAACACCGACTTTACACTGCACCCCTTCTGGGAAGACGTCGATCAGGATTACCTCGTTTTGGCCTGCGACCAGATGCACTACTCCGTGCAAAAACGCGGCATTCCGCCCGAAAAGACCCTGCCCTTCGGCATACCGGTCAACGCGAATTTCGGCATGAACATCGACAAACACGAGGCGCGCAAGATGCTGGGCCTCCAAGACAAGAATACCATGCTGCTCATGGGTGGCTCGATGGGCTTTGGCGACCTGACAAAACAGGTGGACGAACTCGACGCCCTACCCCACGACTTTCAGATCGTCGTGATCTGCGGCAGCAACAAGCAGCTTTACGCCGAACTCAAACAGCGCGCCGACGAAGGCAAGTTCCACAAGACCGTCCTCCCCTACCAATACGTCGATAACGTCCACGTCTTCATGTACGCCAGCGACATCGTTTGCACGAAGCCCGGCGGCCTCTCGACGAGCGAGGCCATGAGCGTCGGGCGCCCGATCGTCATGCTCGATCCCATCCCCGGCCTCGAAGAGATCAACGCGGCCTTCCTCGTCAACAGCGGCGCCGCCGTCCAGACCGGCAAGCACTACCCTTTGAGCGAAGCCGTCTACAACCTCATGCGCAGCCCCGAACGCTGCGAGGCGATGATCCGCGCCCAGCTCGCCGTCAACCCGCCCTCGGCGGCCGACAACCTCGCCGATTTCGTGATCCGCCAGGCCGAGTCCTACCGCGCCCGAAACGAAAACGGCGGCGTCCTCTACCCCCACCAGCCCGACATGCGCGTCAAGATGAACGCCGTCGAGCGCCACCGCCGCTTGCGCGCGGCGCGGAGGAGTCTGGTGAACGTCAGCAAGAAGCCGTAGGGACGTTTTTTTCTCTTACTTGTCTTGAAAGAAAAGTAACAAAAGAACTTTTCGTGCACTCCACAAATCTCCGATTTGCAGAGTGCTGCCCCCGGGATGGGCGGCGGCAAGAGTGCCGCCCACCCCGCCGTTTCGTTCGCGCGAGAAGCCGAGAAGATTTGCAGGCGGGATACGCAATGCCATTAGGAGAGGCCGTTCTGTTGCAGCGGGCGATTGATAATCGCCCCTACAGGCGCACAAACAAGGCTATCGGGATGTAGGGGCGATTATCAATGCGAATCAAGGGTTGCAAACCTAACGTATTGCGAGGCCGTTTTGCTGCATCGGGCGATTGATAATCGCCCCTACAGGCGCAGAAACAAGGTTAGCGGGATGTAGGGGCGATTATCAATCGCCCGCGTACCATAAGGAT
>JAVBLF010000017.1:0-6711 GCA_031553675.1 Eubacteriales bacterium
CGCAGGCTATACTCGACGTCGACGTCTTCGCTCTGAAAGCCCGACGTTAGGATCCGATCTTCCATATGTGATACCCTGGGGGACCTGAGAGGATACCCCGACTTAAGGGTCACGTTTCGCGCGTAGCGCTCAACCCCGGTGAGTTGAACAAAAATGTTCAACTCCCGTTGAGGCTGTTCGCCTCAACCCCTTAAGAATCCCTTTCGTTCAAAACCATAGCGGTTCGATGATTTGTGAATGGGAGCGATCGACGCGGCCGCTATCCTGCGCGCGATCCGTTGGGAAGGTCTCGTTCGGGGACAGCCAACGCGGGGAGGATGCCGTCGGCATAGCCGATGTCGAAGAGCATGCCGTGCGACGAAAGACCAAAGATCGTCTTGGGCGCGAGGTTCACCACAAAGAGGGCCTGCCTGCCCACGATTTCCTGGGGGTTTTCCCGTTCGCGTTTCATGCCCACGAGTATCGTTCGCTCGAAAGTGCCGAAATCGACCGTGAGCGCACACATTTTGTCCGATTTCACGACGTCTTCGACGCTTCGGATCGTGCCGACGCGGATGTCGATCTTGTCGAGATCCGCCATCGTAATTTCCGTTTTGAGATTGTCCATGCAGCGGCCCTCTTTCTGTGTGCCCGTCAACCGAGCGACTTGAGCGCGGCGGCGATCAGCGCTTCGATCGACGTGAGCTCGGGGCGCTGGGCGACGGAAGCCACAGCGCGTCCGGCGGTCGAAGCGTCGTAGCCGAGGGCGACGAGCGCGCTGACGGCCTGCATGCCCTCGTTTTCGAGCGGGGCAGTGTCAGCACCGCCGGGAACCCAGTCGAGTCTGGGCGCGATCGCCTCTTCTGTTGCGATCTTTTCCTTCAGCTCCAGAATGATGCGTTGCGCCGTCTTTTTGCCCAGCCCGGGCACCCGCGACAGCGTGCGTTCATCGCTGCTGACGATCGCGGCGGCGATGTCCTCGGGTCGGAGCGCTGTCAACGCAGCGATCGCGACCTTGGGGCCGACGCGCGTGATCGAGATCAAGCGGCGGAACATGACCTTTTCGGCGGCTGAGTGAAAGCCGTAGAGCGCGAGCAAACCCTCGGCGATGTGCAGATGGGTGTGAAGCTTGGCTTCTTCGCCCTTTTGCAGCCGTTCGAGCGTTTTGCCCGATACGTTCAGCTCGTAGCCGACCCCGCCGACGTCGATCACAGCCGTTTCGGGCGTCGTCTCGGCGACGACCCCCCGCACAAACGCAAACATCGCTTTCTCCTTTGCTCACACCGCCCGATTCGCCTGCCACGGCGTGGCAGGTGAAAGCGCAAACCCGAATGATCTTCCCCCAATCGGGATTCTCAAGGGTCCTTGACCCTTGAGCGGGGCTTGGGGCAGAGCCCCAAAAAGATGCTATTTGATTCGATATTCCTCTCCGAGCGGCCCCGAAGCGTTCGCCTGGCAGATCGCGACGGCCAGCGCGTCGGCGGCGTCGTCAGGCTTCGGCGTTTCCTTGAGTGCGAGCAGGGCGCGCACCATGTACTGCACCTGCTCTTTGCGGGCGTGGCCGTAGCCGGCGACGCCTTGTTTGACCTGCATGGGCGTATACTCGTAAAGCGGAAGTTGAGCTCGTTCGGCGGCCAGCAACAGGACGCCGCGCGCCTGGCTGACCGCGATGGCCGTCGTGATGTTGTTGTAAAAAAACAGTTCTTCGAAGGCGGCGACATCGGGGCGGTAGAGGCCGATGAGCTGCCGCATGCCGTCGTAGAGGCGGTTGAGGCGCTCAGGTAACGCAGCGTCGGGGCTCGTCGTGATCGTGCCGTAGTCGAGCGGCGTCAGTTGCGGGCCGTTTTTCCGGATCACGCCGTAGCCGACCGTCGCCAGGCCTGGATCGACGCCCAGTATCACCAATGCGTTTGTCCTCCGAATATTCGAATCGTCTTGTATCGTTCACATTGTACCACCCACGGCAGCGCAAGACAAGCGAACGGGAATTGATGTTCTCAATTTTGACACAAAGCCCACGCGTGGGCGTATGCGGGCGTATGCAAGAAAAAAACCGCGTATTGAATAAAAAACCGCTTGCATGATTATGCGCAATTGCGTATAATAAGAGCAATCGGAAAAAACATGTTGACGATGCAGGAGGACAGCACTGTGGCAAAAGAAAAATTTGTACTCGCCTATTCAGGCGGTTTGGACACTTCGGTCATTATCCCTTGGCTGAAGGAGAATTATGATTGTGAAGTCATCGCCGTGACGGGCGACGTCGGGCAGGGCATCACCGAGCTCGACGGCCTGGAAGAAAAGGCGATCAAGAGCGGCGCATCGAAGCTCTATATCGAGGATCTGCGCGAAGAATTCATCACAGATTTCATTTTCCCGACGCTGCGGGCCGGCGCGATCTACGAGAGCAAGTATATCCTCGGCACGAGCATGGCGCGCCCCGTCATCGCGAAGCGCCTCGTCGAGATCGCCCACCAGGAGGGTGCGACGGCGATCGCCCACGGCGCGACGGGCAAAGGGAACGATCAAGTTCGCTTCGAGCTGACCGTCAAGGCACTCGATCCCAACCTCAAGATCATCGCCCCGTGGCGCATCTGGGAGATGCGTTCGCGGCAGGAAGAGATCGACTACGCGGCCAAGCGCGGGATTCCGCTGCCAGTGACAAAGGACAATTCGTATTCGCGCGATCGCAACATCTGGCACCTCAGCCATGAAGGCCAGGATCTCGAGGATCCGTGGAACGAGCCCAAGCCCGAACTGACGATGATCTGTGTCAACCCGATGCAAGCGCCCGACGAACCCGAGTACGTGATGATCGACTTCGAAAAGGGCATTCCGGTGGCGGTTGACGGCAAGAAACTCGGCCCGGTCGCCCTCATCGAGACGCTCAACGCCCTTGGCGCCAAGCACGGCGTCGGCATTGACGACATGGTCGAAAACCGCCTCGTCGGCATCAAGAGCCGCGGCGTGTATGAAAATCCCGGCGGTGCCATCCTGTATGCGGCATTGCGGCAGCTTGAGTACCTAACACTCGACCGCGATTCGTATCATTATAAGGAGCAGGTCGCGCTGCGCTACAGCGAACTGGTCTACGATGGCAAGTGGTATACGCCCCTTCGCGAGGCGATCGACGCCTTCATGATCAGCCTCCAGTCGAACACGACCGGCACCTGCCGCCTGAAGCTCTACAAAGGCAACATCATCCCCGCCGGCGTCAAGAGCGTCTACAGCCTGTACAACCCGCACTATGCCACCTTCGAGGAAGACGAAGTCTACGATCACAGCGACGCCACCGGCTTCATCAACCTCTTTGGCCTCCAGCAGACCGTTCGCGCGCTGATGCTGGGCTCGCTCAAAAAGTGAGTACGCGCTTTTTCGAGAGATACGCGCTTTTTTGAGAGATACGCGTTTTTTGAAAAAAAGCTGCGCAAAAAACTTCCCAAACACCCAGAAATGGCCGCCACGAGTTGGGCGGCCATTTCGATGTTTTGGTGGTGCGGATTCGCCTAAGTCGGGGCGTGGGCGACATGGACGGAGCGTTTCTCGCCGCGATGCAGTGTGAGAGTGTCCGGGGCGTGTGTCCTCTTGATCGACAGGTCGATGCCGCCGAGCAATCCGGCTTCGGCCAACGCTTCGGCCACGGCGTTTTTGGGAAGCGTTCCCGTGCTTCGTTGTGCTTCGACGGTGAGTGAGACGGCGCTCAGCGCAGGCGTGGCTTCGATCGCGTAGTCGCTCAGTTGCGGGAGGGCGAAAAGCGCTTCGTCCCAGGCCGTGATGTCGAGCGTTGCGCCGTTGGCCAGCGAGACGAGCGCGTCTTTGCGGCGCAGAATGGGCGAAAGGCGGCGGCATGTGGAGCCGCATGCGCATGCGCCGAGCAAGACGCGTGCGATGTCTCCCGTGCGGTAGCGGATGAAAGGCATGGCACGGCGGGTGAGCGTCGTGAACGCGACCTCGCCCCATTCGCCGTCGGGGAGGGGGCGACTGCCTTCGTTGAGGATTTCGATCAGCAGATCGTTTTCGCGGATGTGCGCCCCATCGTGCGCGTCGCAGTCGATCGCCCCGCCCAGGCCCATTTCCGTCATACCGTAGTGGTTGTAGACTTCGCAATTCCAGGCGTTTCGGATGGTCGCCATCGTGGAAAGCGGCACGTTGTCGGTGCTGAGGAGGACGCGCTGCACGTGGGACGGGATCTGCGTGGCCAGCATAAACAGGGCGAGCGCGCGCACCTGCACGGGGACGCCGACGAGGGCTTGCACATTCTGTTCCGACAGCATGCGGGCGGCCGTTTCGAGCGAGCCGACCAAGCCAAAGCGGATCGGCGTCACGTTCATGCGTGCAAGCGCGCGGGCGATCAGATCGCCGACGCCGCCCTCCCGCTCACAGGGCAGCAGGATCGCCATGCGCTGGCCGGGATCGGCGATCGTAAAGAGGCCGTGCGCAAAGAAGTCGAGCGTGAGTTCCTGGTCGGCTTCCGTGAAGGAAATGCGCTTGGGCAGGCCGGTCGTGCCGCTGCTTTGGAGTGTGACGACGCGCGACACCTCCTGTTGCGGCACGCAGAGCAGGCGATTGGCGTGTTTCGTCAGCGTCGAGGCGTCGATCGTCGGGAGATCGGCGATCGCGTCGAGGCTCGGGAGAGAGGCAGGCAGGCGATCGCGGTAGTAGAGGCTGTTTTGGGCGGTGCGCAGCGTTTCGTTCAGCTTGTCGAGTTGCCACCGCGCGAGATCGCCGCCGGTGCGTGCCTCGATCCAGGCGTCGAGCGGCGTGCGGCGGAGAGCCCGTTTCGCGCCAATCATTGGTTTGCCATGATGTGTTTGCGGTACTTTTCGCTGTCCCAACCGAGGATGTCGGCGCAGTCGGTTTCGCTGAGGGGTTGGGGTTTCCAGCCGAGGCTTTGGATGGCGCGCAAGACGTAGACGGCGGCGGACAGGGTTTCTTCGAGGGCGGCCGCCTGCACTTCGTTGGCGCGGTAGAAGATCTCGTCGTTCGCGACGACGATTTTGGTATCGGCGTCGGCGTCCAGACTGATGTCGTTCATCAGGTAGACGATTTGGTCGGGGATCAGAGGTTCGTACTTGATCGCGTGGGCGAAAGAGGGATCGCGCAACGCGTTTTTGAGCCAGGTGTTCGCGCTCTTGAAGCCGCCGTCGCAGGGCGTGATCGCGACGGGCGGGAGATCGGCGAGGGCGAGTTTTTCCTGGATGCGCTTGTTGGCGCGATCCATCAACTCGTATGCTTCCTGGGCGGTGGGCGCGGTCGTCGTCATGCCGTGGTTGACCATGAAAATCGCCTGGGGCGATTGACCGGTTTCGGCCTGGTATCGTGCGATCGCGCTCTGCATGGCTTTGGTGAGCGGGTAGCCCGGCATGACATAGGGCACGACGACATAGCGGAGGTCGAAGCCGTCGAAGACTTCGCGCAGGCGGGCTTCGGGGTCGTCGGTGCAGACGATGACGTTGGCGCAGATCGGGTGGAGGTGGAGTACGAATTTGTCGAGGATCGAGTGGAAGCCGAACTCCACCGACGGACGGGCGCTGGTTTCGCCGTTGACCGGTCGAATGCTGGCGATGGCTTTGTCCATCGAATCTTTGTTGAAGTCGGCGACACCTTCGTGATTCGTTTCGTGGTAGGCCTTCATCGCGGCGCCGTCGACGGCAGCAAAGCCCGACGTCGGCGTCATGTCCTTTAGCAGGTAGCCCGACGCTTTGATGGCCATCATGCCGTCGGAGAACTTGACGGAGGTGTTGCCGCCGCCCGCCTGCACGAAGTCGGTGCGGGATCCCGCCTCGCGGGACAGCCAGACGAGGTCATTTAAATCGTTCTGGTACATAGTGCCTCCTTCTTTGGGTGGAAATTTCAAAAGAAGTGGCTGCGGTGCCACTTCTTGGGTGCCGAAAAACTGCATGTTCTGCGGGGTTACGTTTGCGAATTTATTTGTATTCAAGTTGTCACGGCGGGCGATTATCAACGCCAATCAAGGGTCGAACTTTGTTCAGGCAAAAATGGGATGATCCTTATGATACGCGGGCGATTGATAATCGCCCCTACATCCCGATAGCCTTGTTTGTGCGCCTGTAGGGGCTATTATCAATCGCCCGCTGCAACAGAATGGCCTTTCGACACGTTGCGGATTGTAACCCTTGATTCGCATTGATAATCGCCCCTACATCCCGATAGCCTTGTTGGTGCACCTGTAGGGGCGATTATCAATCGCCCCTTGCAGCAAAACAGCCTCGCGATACGTTAGGCTAGTAACCGTTGATTCGCATTGATAATCGCCCGCTCTGAACATGCGGGGTTCACCCTGTTTGACGTTATCGATCGCCCGCTTGGGAAACCCCCTTCGACATTTCGAGCATCGGCTAAACGACACACACGAAGCCCCCTGTTTATCGCAACAGGGGGCTTTTATGTCCCAAATCATATGAGCCTGTATCGGGATTCTTCATGCGAATCAAGCGTTGAACTCCGCAGCTGAAGTGAGCCGTATTTCTAGAGCGGGCGATTGATAACGCCAATCAAGGGTTACCAACCTAACGTATCGCGAGGCTGTTTTGCTGCAACGGGCGATTGATAACGCCAATCAAGGGTTGAACTTTGTTCAGGCAAAAATGGGATGATCCTTATGATACGCGGGCGATTGGTAATCGCCCCTACATCCCGCTTGCCATGTTTTTGCGCCAGTAGGGGCGATTATCAATCGCCCGCGGCAACCGAATGGCCTTACGCCAAGTT
>JAVBLF010000066.1:0-27835 GCA_031553675.1 Eubacteriales bacterium
TCTGGTGGCGATGGCTGAGAGGATCCACCCGTTCTCATTCCGAACACGGTCGTTAAGCTCTCATACGCCGAAAATACTTGGCTGGTAACGGCCCGGGAAAATAGGTAGCTGCCAGATTCCATTTCGACCCCTCGTTCGCCGGCTGGCTGCGGGGGGTCGCTTTTTATGCAGAGACTAAGCAAAGCCTCGCTGAAGGCGCGTCTCCAAATGCAGGCGAAAATCACTGCGCAAAAAAAGCGTTGATTCACATCAACGCTTTTTCCATTAATAGCTAAGGATTGGCTTAAAAACCCCAAGGCCATGCTCCGGTCAAGGTGAACGCTACGGTGAGGTTGGCGAGCGCGATGATGATGAAGCCAGGGATGAACCAGGCCCATGCCGCGCGACGTTTTCGGCTGAGGTATGCGGCGTCGGCGTCGAAGGGATCGAGTTCGGCGATCGACAGCGGGCCTTCACCAGCAAGGTTACGCGTGACAAGCGGCTCTGTCCGGCGGATGAAGGCACGCAGCACCAGGTAGGTCAAAGCGAGCGAGGCAGCGATCATGGCGATCGAGATGACGATGTAGGCGACAGCGATCACGGGCATCGGCAGGTTGAATTCTGTCGCGATTTTTCCGAGCTCCGAGAGCATGCTCGCCGAAAGGGCGGCTTCCTCAATCATGGGCTCGCTCGTTTGTGCGATCAGGCTGAACCCGACGGCGACGGCGTTGTTGACGAAGTGAATGACCATGCCTGACGCGATCGATCCGGTCCGGAAGACGGCGAAAGCACAGAGCGCACCGAGCAGCGTCTGGCTGATGAGGCGCTGAAAATCCATATGGAAAAGCCCAAAAAACAGCGCGCTGAACAGGATGGCTTTGCGGATGGAAAGGTTCCGCTGCAAACCTTTGAAGACGACGCCTCGGAAGAGGAGTTCTTCGAAAATGGCCGGGCAAACGCACATGGTCAGTATGGTCAGCCAGGGCGTGTCAAGGTTGCCGGCGAGCGCAGGATCCAACATCGTCGATCCGAAGCCCAGCTCGACAAGAAGCATGACGAGGGAAGCCAAATAGAGCGAGGAGGGCAGGATCAGGAGCGCCATCAACGCACAGAGCAGGAGGTCGGTTGCGCGGGGTTTTTCCAGGCTGAGCGTGTGACGAGCGCCTTTTTGCGCCAGGAACACGCCTATCGCGACGGTGATCGCGATGCTGAGCTGGGGCCAGAGGAAAACACCCAGATTGCCGAAGAGCGGAATGGCAATCACCACGAAACTCGCGGCGACCGTCAAGACCGCGCCCAATGAATACGCGATGCCAGACGCGCGAAGTTCCCTGATTCGTCCCAACATAGTCCAACCTCCATGCATATGGAGCGAATAATCTCCAGTATGTTCCATTATACCACGGAATGGCGTTGGCGCGCAAAAATTCGGCTGATCGCCAGGACAAGCACGTTGACGGCGACAACCGAAGCGCCCGAAGGCAGATTGAACCAGAAGGAGGCGAAGAGGCCGAGCAAAAAGCAGGCCAGGGACACGGAGGCTGCGGCGATCACGAGGGCGCGAAAACTCTTGGCAAAGGGTCGGCAGATCACGGCGGGGAAGATGATAAAACTCGACATTAGGAGCGTGCCCATCATACGCATGCCGATCACGACCGTCACCGCCGTCAAAAAGGCGATCAGGAGCTGGTAAAAGGTCACATGAAGCCCGCTCGCCTTGGCAAAGTCTTCGTCGCAGGTGATCAAAAAGAGGCGGTTGTAGAACACCATGAACAGACCGAGCACGAGCACACCCAAAGCGAGGCTGATTGCGACGTCTTGTTGCGTCGTCGTGAGAATGCTGCCGAACATGTAATTCGAGACGTCGATGTTGAAACCATTCGTCAGCGCCGTCACGATCACGCCGAAGGACAACGAACCCGTCGCGATCATGCCGATGACGACGTCGCCGCTGATGCGCTTGTTCTGGCTGATGCCCATGATCGCGAACGACGCCCCGACCACGACCGGCATCGACACGGCGATCGGCGGCCAACCCAGGGCGAGCGCCATCGAAAGGGCCGCAAAGCCGACGTCAGAGAGGGCGTGGCCGATCATCGAATAACGCTTGAGCACGAGTATGCTGCCCAAGGACGCCGCGCTGAGCGACACGATCGCGCCGACGACGAGCGCCCGCCAAACGAAGTCGTAGCGAAGCATTTCAGCGAACGCGCTCATGCGATCCACCGTTTCCAGGCTTCGACCGTTCCGTAAAACGACAGTCCCTGGTGCAGCACCGCGACGTGTTTGGCTGCGTGAGCCGCCCGTTCGTGGTCGTGCGACACCATGAGGATCGCGACGCCCTCTTCGCGGTTGAGGCGTTGGAGCATGTCCGCAAGTTGTTCCGCGATCGCGGGGTCGAGCGCATTCGCGGGCTCGTCGAGCAGCAGCAACGCCGGCTCTTTGCAGACGGCGCGGGCCAGAAGCACGCGTTGGCGTTGGCCGCCGGAAAGCGCCGAGAAACGCCGCCCTGCAAGCGCCTCCAGCCCGAAGGCTTCGATCGTGCGGTCGGCAGCGCGTTTGTCGTCCGCGCCGTAAAACGGAAAGGCGGATTTCGGCCTCTGTCGCCCACTCAACACGAGCTCACGCACGGTCGCGGGGAAATCGTCGCCCGCCGTCGCGATCTGCGGCATGTAGGACACCCGATCGCGGGGAACGCCGAAGTCGATCCGCCCGTTGGAAAGCGGCACAAGCCCCAATGCTGCCTTGACAAGTGTGGATTTGCCCGAGCCGTTTTCACCGATCAGGCAGACAAAATCCTCCGCCTCGACGGCGAAACTGACGTGGTGCACCGCGTCAACCGAACCGTAATGGACGCAAACGTCGGAGAAGGAGAGGATGGGCGTTGTTGGGCGAGCATCCTGTCGGGTCGGGTTTGTCATGAAAGGCCTTCTTTCAAAGCGTCCAAATTGCGCCGCATCAGATCGACGTAGCGGATGCCCGCTTCGAGCTCATCTTTCGCGACGTTGTGGCAGGTCGAAAAGAGCAGGAGTTTGGCACCGGTCTGCTCGGCGATCGAGCGCGCGACGACGGGATCGACGAACTCTTCGTGGTAGACGGCGGGAATGCCGTTGCCTTCGATGTAGGCAATGACCTCGGCGACGCGGCGAACGCTCGGCTCGGCCTCGGTCGAACAGCCGTCGTAAGCGCTGACGGCATGCAGTTTGTAGCGTTCGAGGAAGTATTGGTAGGCAAAACGCCCGCCGAAAACGATCGTGTCGCGCTTGCCCGCCTTGACGGCCGCTTCGAAGTCGCGGTCGAGGGCCTCGATCTCCTTGGCGTAAGCGTCGGCGTTTGCGTGGTAGGAGGCCGCGTGCGAAGGATCGCGGTCACACATGGCACTTTCAACGCGGCGAAGCATCTCGACCGCGCGCTTCGGGTCGAGCCAGATGTGCGGATCGCCCGTGTGCCCACCCTCGTCGTGGTCGTGATCGTCCGCTTCTTCTAGGCGCGCGATGCCTTGCGACACGTCGACGACCGCAACCGTGTCCGCCAAGCTGTCGGCGATCTGCTGCGCCCATGGTTCCATGTCCGCGCCCGTATAGAGGAAGAGGTCGGCGTCGTTGATCAGGCGGATGTCGCCGGGCGTCGGCTCGAAGCTGTGACTCTCGGTGCCGGGCGGCAGCAGCAGACGCACGTCGGCCCAATCGCCGCCGATCTGGCGCGCGAAGTCGTATTGCGGAAAGAGGGTCGCGACGATCGTCATCCGGTCGCCCGCCGAATCGGAGGCGGCGTTTCGCCGTTCGCAACCCGATGCGAGCGCCAAGACGAGCGCGAACGCCGTCAAGCAGAGGATTATGCGTTTCATGGCTGGCCTCCTTCACCGCTGATAATGCCCTTCGTGCGCGCATCGCATTCCGTGCAGACTCCATAGAAGACGGTACGGCGGCCGTCGATCGCGAAACGGTGTTCGACCGCGATCGCGGCGAGTAGCGCATCGAGTGCTTCGGAGTCGAAATGCAAGAGACAGCCACAGCGATCGCAGCGCATGTGGTAGTGTTCGAGGCACTCGGAGTCCGCGCCGATGAACTGGTAGCAGGTGCAGGCGTCGTCGTGCAGGCAATAGCGTTTGACAGCGCCTTCGACTTCGAATTTCGCGAGGGCGCGATAGACCGTCGCGCGTCCGACGGCCGTCCCGTCCGCCTTGAGGGCGGCGAGCAGTTCATCCGCCGTGAAGTGTTCGCTTCCAAAACCGCGCATGCAGTCGAGGATGGCCTTTTTTTGTTTCGTATTGCGTTTGAGCGTATCGCTGGACACGACGTCCCTCCATTATTGAGAATGAGTCTCGGTATGCATGGGAAATGATAGCAGCTCGCGGCACGCTTGTCAAGTGATCGCGCGCGGCGAAAGAAAAAACAGCGGCGATGAGCCACTGTTTGGGATTTTCACAATCCGAAGTGCGGAAGCGCGGGCAGGGCGACAACTTCGATCGGCGAAAACGAATCGCTCTGGTAGATGCGAAGCTCACGCGCGGCGGCCATTTCGAGCATGGCCATGAAGGTGGCGATGATGCCGACGCGACCTCCGTCCGGTGGGAAGAGCGCTTCGAAGGGGAGGGGGTGGTTCGCGTTCGCAAGCCGTTCGCGTATGGCCGCGATCCGCTCGCCGATCGTGTAGGGATCGCGCAGAAGCTCGCGGGGGGCGTCGGCGCGTTCCAGCTTTGGTTCGCGGAGCAAAACCTGGGCCAGCGCTTCGAAGAGCGCGTCGGGGGAAGCGTCTGTAAAGCGGAAACGAGGCGGCGGCAGGGGGTACTCGTCGGGGAGACGCGCGTAGACCTTGGCAGCCTGATCCCCCAGCGCCCGCAAGCGTTCGGCCGCTTCCTTGTAAAGTTTGTATGCGCGAATCTGCTGGATCAACGCGAGCTCGGGATCTTCCCCGCCCTCGTCTGGGGGCGGTGCGGGGCGGGGCAAAAGCGCGCGCGATTTGATGTAGAGCAAGTTGGCTGCCATCGCCAAAAATTCGCTGGATGCGTCCAGGTCGAGCGCGTCGGCCTGGGGCATGAGCGCGAGGTATTGCGATGTGATTTCGCTGATGCGGATGTCCTGGATGTCCATTTCCGCTCGCTCGATCAAGTGCAGAAGCAGGTCGAGCGGGCCTTCAAACTGCGCGAGCTTGATTTCGATCGACGCCATG
Organism: Eubacteriales bacterium; assembly: GCA_031553675.1. Lineage (GTDB taxonomy): Bacteria > Bacillota > Clostridia > Christensenellales > CALWSW01 > JAVBLF01. Next base: position 5,152 of record JAVBLF010000066.1, read on the forward strand.
GGGTCAAAAGCCGAAGACGGTGTTTGCCAGCGAGAGAAGGCCGAAGAAGATGTAATTCATCGCTGGTTGCATGATGCGGCTCGTGAAGCCGGCGAGCGACAGGACGAGCAGCAGGATCATGCCGTAGCGCTCATATTGCCACATCCAGTTCAGGTTGAGATGGCCGAGCAGGATCTCTTTCACAACGCGGTAGCCGTCGAGCGGCGGGATCGGGATGAGGTTGAACACCATCAGACCGATGTTGAGGATGGCGAGGGTGAGCAAAAAGTTGCTCAGGTATTCGTTGACAAAAACGCGCTGTAGCCCGACCAGAAGAAAGATGCTGGCGATCGCGAGCAAAAGGTTCATCGAGACGCCCGCCAGGCTGACGAGTATCATGTCGAGGCGCTTGCGCTTGAAGAGGTTGGGATTGACGGGGACGGGTTTGGCCCAGCCAAAGCCGACCGCCATCATCATCACAAAGCCCATGAGGTCGAGGTGCTTCAGCGGGTCGATCGTCATACGTCCCTGGACGAGGGCCGTGTCGTCGCCGCAGCGGTGGGCGACGTAGGCGTGGGAAAATTCGTGAAAAGAAAGCGCGATCAGCACGGCAAGCAAGCTGATCAAGACGCTGATGGGGTCGGCGATGAATTGCTGGATGCGGTCGACGATGAACATGGCACGCTCCTTGTTTCGGGTTCGAATTGCAACACACGTGCTACCATTATATTGCGTTTGCGCCTCTGTCGCAAGGAGAACGAAACGCGCGTCGCTCTCTCCTCGCTGCGCGAAAAAGGGCGACCCGGCGGCCGCCCTTTGGGGATGAGGCTGTTATTTGGGCTTGGCGACCCATTTCGCGCCGTAGGCGTTCATCTCGTCGTGGAGGATCGCGCCGACTTCCGGATAGATGGCGACGATGTTGGCGACGCAGGGAATGAAGGGGCCGAGGTCGGCGTAATCGTCGATCGCGCGGCGGACTTCGTTCCGAATGACGTCTTCGTTCCAGTTCGGGATGTCGGTCTTTTGCATGTCGATGCCGCCCAGCAGGCAGAGTTTGCCATTCGTGCGCTTGAAGATGCCGGGGATGTCGTTCTGCGGGATGCAGCCCTGCCACATGTCGATGCCAATCTCGACCATGTCTTCGACGACCTCGTGGTTGACGCAGTCGGAGTGGTGCTGGACGAGCACACCGCGGCTCTTGTAGTATTCGTAGAGTCGGGCGAAATGCGGCTTGATGCATTGACGCCAAGACTTCGGCGACATGAAGAGCGATTGCTTGCTGCCCCAGTCGTCGTGGGAATGGATGACGTCGGGCTTGATGTGATCGCAGATGCCCTTCGCCCATTCGATCTTCCAGTCGGTGTAGGCGGCGAGCAGTTCGTTCATGAGTTCGGGTTCTTCGATGTAGGCGATCAGCGCTTCTTCAAAGCCCATCACGTTGTGCGAGAACTCGAACATGCCCGGGGCGGTGATGCACATGACGAGGTGTTCGTCGCGGTCGGCCGTCGCAACTTGGGCTTCGGCGGCGCTCCAGTCCAGGTTCGAGATGTCGGGGAACTTGACGTAGTCCCGCCAATGCGCGAGGTCTTTGACGACGACGTTTTCCGGCGTGATGATGGGGGTCGTGCCGGGATCGCCTGTCTTCCAGTAGTAGGTGACGCCGAAGGAATCCTGGTAGAACTCGTCGAACTTGACTTCGGTCAGCCCGAAGACCGGATCCATAAAGAGCGGTTTGAACGGGCCGCCCGAGTCGGCAAAGCAATCCCACGGATCGCCCAGCCAGTCGGTGCTTTCGCCGCGCATACGGGCGAGAAATTTTTCTTTCATTGTTGCCATCGCAGTTCTCCTTTCGAGTCTCGATCACGCTCGTATTATTTTCCAGCGCCACGCAGCTCGTTCATTTTGCTGCCGGTGAGCGGGTATAGGAAGGCAAAGATCGTCATGAGCGCGCAGCCGGCTGCGGGCAGGAAAGTGATGATGTTGGCGATGCCGCCGGCGAGTTCGGGTGTGGGGGCCATGTTTGGCACGTAATGCACCAGGTCGAGGCCGAAGGCGCAGACCGCGCCGGCCAGTGCGACGCCGATCTTGATCGGCATGGCGTACATCGACATGATGAAGGCGATCACGTTTTTGCCGGTCTTGACGATCCAGTACTCGCCGCAGTCGGCGTACATCGCGATGTTGACGGTGTTGGAAACGCCAGCCGCGAAGGTGGCCAGACCGATGAAGAGAACGAAGGGGACGAGTTGGAGGGCGAACACGCGGGCGATGAGGTAGCAAGCCACCGAGATGATGCTCCCGATCAGGTATTGCAATTTTTTGTCGAGCGCCTTAGCGATGACCTGTCCGAGCAAGGAGCCGAGGAAGCCCGCGATGCCGACCACCGTGAGCAGGATGCTGATCCGGCTGATGTCGTTGACGATGTAGATGAAGTAGTAGGCGCCGAGGGTGAGCACGCTGATCGCGGCCATCCACTTAAAGGTGTCGGCGCACATGATCAAAAGCAGCGGTTTGTTCGACACGACGCTCTTGAGGTTGGCACCGATGCTGGCTTCCGCGGCGCCAGCGCCCTTCTCTGCCTTCGTGTAGATGTCGTAGGGCTTCGATACGGCTGCGACGCACCAATAGCCGAGGACGTGGAGGATCGCAAAGACGACGACGGTCATCTGGTAGCCGCGCGCCATGTTGACGGATTTTCCGGCGAAAAGGAGCACGATGGCCATGCTGGCGAGGCCAAAAACGACCTGCGACGCCGTCGTGAACTGCATTTTCTTGGCCGACAGCGAGATGCCGTCGCCCGGGGTTTTGGACATGACGGGAACGAGCGCCATATGTGCGTTGTAGACGAAGTTGACGCAGCAGTGCGCGCAGACATAGCAGATGCCGAGAAGGGCTGTTTTCGCGCCGAGACCCATGTTGAAGTTGGAGAACATCAGAATGAAAAAGAGTGCGGTGACGGGAGGAATGCAGATGATCCAGGTGCGGAATTTGCCAAACTTCGAGAAGGACATGCGCTGGATGATGAGGCCGGTGACGATGACGGAGATCGCGTCGCAAATGCGGGCGATCAGGAGCATGCTGCCCGATGCCGCCGCCGAAATGCCGACGACTTCGGTTAGGAAAACGAGGTAGTAGTTGACGGCCATGCTCATGAGTAGGTTGAACGTAAAGTCGCCTACACCAAAGCCGTACACGGTTTTGTTGCCCAGTGTCGTTTCCATATGTGCGTCTCCTTTGCTGTATTGTTCACAGCCAGGCCGCATCCATTTCGCCCGACACCGCGCCTCCCTCGGTGCGTAGAAGGCTCGATCCCAAGGCGTCCCGGACGCGTGCCTTAGCTGTTGAAACCGGAGTCGTATCACGGAAAGCGCATCCCAACACCTGCCGCGTGAATGCTCACTTTCGACCGTATTGGCGCGCCGTTTCGAACATGGCGTCGATGTTTTCGCGTTTGGCGTTTTCGATGATGGCGCCGGTGTTGAACAGATAGCCGCCGCCGGGCGCGCAGTGGTCGACCAGATACTTGACCTGATCGACGACCTGTTCGACCGTGCCCCATTCGAGCAGATAGGTGCGCATGCCGCCGCTCAAGCAGACGATGCCGTCAAAGCGTTTTTTCAGCGCGGCGAAATCGCCCGCCTCTTCAAAGTGCAGGATGCACTTGCCCCGCGGCAGCGCGGACAGGCTTTCTTCGATCACGGAAAGCCGCGTCTTGTAAGGGCCTTCGGTGTAGATGATCGGCGTGACGCCCTTTTCGATCAGCGCCGAGAGGATCTTTTCAAAGGGCTTCCAATAGAGCGTGCGGTACTGTTCGTCGTTGATGAAGCCGTCCATGCCCTTGTGCAGCGGGAAGAAGACCCGCTTGACCGGCATGGGCACGAAGTCGAAATAGGCGTATGAAGCGATCTGGATGTCGGCGAGCATGTCGCAGGCCTGCGCGATCATCTCGGGACGCTCGATCTGGTCCTCAAACATGCCGACCGTGCCGCGGTAGTAGTCGCTGATGATGTCGAAGGGCACTTCGCCCGCGCCCGTCATGTAGGGCGGGAAGCCCATCGCGGTCAGCTTTTCGTTGGTGGCGGCCGTGGCGGCGGCGGCTTTTCCGTCTTCTTCGGCGATTTGGCGCAGCTTGTCGTAGGCTTCGAGTGCGGCCGGCGCGTAGAGTCCCGAAAGCGGCTGCGTGCTCAATACGATCGACGGCACAAAGCCGATCGACTGCAAACCCGACAGGCCCGGGAAGGCGCGCGGGATGTATTTTCGGAGCATAAAGCCCGTAAAGTCGCCGATCATCTCGGGGTATTCGTCAGGCGTCATAAATTCGCGCTCGATGACCTGGTGGGTCGAGGTCGGCGCGACTTTCGTGCTGGGACGGCCCGGCCAGTCGATCATGTTCGATTCGGCGATCTCGTTGGCCCTACCGCTCGTATAGGAGCAGGCCGCGATGTCGGGCTGGTAGCGTTCGTGGTAGCGGAGATAAGCTTGTTCGGCGCGCGGATAATCGTACCAGGCGTCCCGCATGGTCGTGCCATCTTCCGACAAAAAGAAGGGCAGTCCGCTGATCATCGGAATGATCGGCATGCGATCGGGTTCTCTGAGTGCAACGCTGTCTTCGACCCGGCGGATCCTCGATTCGAATTGTTCCTGACTCATCGGCGTCCCTCCGAACGTAACGGTCCAATCGATTTTGCCAATAACTGAAATGCGAAGTGAAGAGGTGTGGTTGCTGATGACGGTAGATATCCTTAAGTATAACAAAACAAACAAGGTGCGCCTATACGTCCATTGCATTGACTTTTTCACCGTTTTATCCTACGATCGGTAGGAATGGTTCTGTCGAATTTTGCCCAACGAAAGCGATCGGAGGCGATGGTGGGTGAAACTGAGCGGCAGCGTGCTGTGTACGCATTTGCCGGGCGTTGTGGCGCATTGGCTGCCCCAAGAAACGGTCGAGGGTTTGACGCTCGCGCGGCCTTTGCTCTGGGAGGATTGGTGCGCGGTCGAGCCCGACAGCACTTATATCATCTACGATTGGGAATGGGAAGGCTGCACGGACGTCCCGCCCGGATGCACCTTTCTTTGCATTGGCAAAACGCCGGAGAGTCGGATCGGGAGCTGTGAGATCATCGAATTTTCCGATGACGCCTCTCCGCGCGCGCTGCACAACGCCGTGCAACAGCTCTTCGACCGCTTCGACGCCTGGGACGACGCTTTGCAACGCAGCCTGAACGCGAGCGCCGGACTTAAATCGATTCTTGAACACAGCATCGACCTCTTCGGCGATCATTTGCTTGTGTCGGATCCGAACTACTACGCCGTCGCGTATGCCTGCGAGACGGAGGAGGAAACCCAGCGCTTCTTGTCCCTGCTCAAAGACGGCATGCTCAGCGCCGAGATCGTCAACGGCTTTAAACTCGATCCGGCCTACCACCGCATCCACGAACGCCGCCATCCCTTCGTCTATACCCACGACCTGATCCTGGGGGCGTCGCTCTGTTTCAACCTCTACAACGGCGAACACTACATCGGCCGGCTGACCTCGGGCTATGTCCGGCAGCCGATACGCCCGGGTGACGATCTGCTCTTTGCCCACCTCGGACACCGCGTCGAAACGGCCATGCAATGGCAGATCGCCATGGCCCAGAGCCGCGGCGATTCGCTGGAAGCCGCGGTCTACAACTTGCTCGAAGACGGCTACATCGAGCGCCACGTGTTGCTGCTCCGCCTGGAAAGCGCGCAGTGCCGTCTGCACGACGAATACGTCGCCGTCAGCATCCAGCAAAACCAGGTCGAGATCGAAAACTTTTTATCCAGTTACATCGCCAGCCAACTGCGCGATCAGTACGGCTCGGTCTGCGCTTTTGCCTACACCGACGTGATCGTCGCCTACTTCAACCTGCGGACACTGGGATATGCGATCGACGACCTGCTCGTGCGGATCTCGGTCTTCCTGCGCGAATGGGACCTGCGTGCGGGGAGCAGCAATCCGTTTTCGGATTTTTCCCTGGCACGCGAACACTTCATCCAATCGCGGGCGGCGCTGGAATTCGGCATCTCGAACGACAAGACGATTTGGCACTACCGCTTTTCGGACATCGCGCTCGCCTACCTCCTAAAAAAAGGGACGAGCGAATTGCCCCCCGAGCTGGTCAGCCCGCCTGGACTGCTGCGCTTGCGGGCGGCGGACGGGGTTCGAGAGGGAAGCCTCTACACGACGCTCCGCAGCTTTTTGCAGGAAGAACGGCACGTCGTCCGTTGTGCCAAGGCGCTCTTCATCCACCGCAGCACCCTGCTCTACCGCCTCGATCGGATCGGCGAGATCACGGGCTTCAACCTCGACAAGGCCGATCTGCGGCTGTACCTCACGATGTCCTTCGCGCTGCTCGACCACGCGAAATAGCAAAAGCGGCCGTCATAACGGCCGCTTTTGATCCTTGGTTTGACGCTCATTCGACAGTCAGCAGGACGACGTCCATCCCAACATAACCGCCCATGTACATGTTGCCCGACCAGACGACGCCGATCGCGCCGTACTTGGCGTCGCGCCGCATGTTCTGCTCGTGGTCGAGCGAATCGATCCAGACTTGCAGCACTTCGTTCGCGTAAAAGTTGGGACGGCGGTTCACTTCGTCGGCAAACCAGGCGATGTTTTCGCGCGTGGCCGCCGTCACGGGCCGCAGACCCCAACGCTTGACCGAATCTTCGAATTGCCCGCCCAGCTCCTTGATGTCGTGGGAGCGCCGCCTTTCGATCGAAGCGCTCTGGAGGATGTGCCCCATCGAACGCGCGCGCGCCATACGGCAGAGCGTGTCGTTCCAGACTAGCTCGGTCAGGCCGCGATCGCTGCGGTATTGGTTGACGGCCTTGAACACGTCGCGCTCCATGATCGGGTCGACGGCGATGAAACCGAGCTCGTCTTTGTGCCAATCGGTCATTTTGTAGACGTCGTTCCAAAACGTATCGTTCAATCCGGCGTTGGCCCAATGGTCGTCCGCATTGCCGTTGCTGGCCGCAAAATGGCTGTTGTTTTGCATGTAGGCGGGCGCGTCGCTCGGCAGCGGGACGGGGGATTTGCTGGGCGCGGGCGTCGGCGTGGGCGAGGGCCTGGAGGAGGGCAGAGGCGTCGTCGTTTGCGGTTTGGGCGTGCTGGTGGTGACGCGCGTCCCCGTGCTCGTGAAGGCCTTTGGCGAGTAGGCGCCCGAGGGACGCACCATCGCCTTACCGACGTGGAAGTAACCGACGATCGATTCGATCGCCTTGCCCTTGGCGTCACGCGCAGAGATCGTCACTTTGTAGGAGGCGTTTTGCGCGGTCATCGAGGCGGGCAATGCGCCTTTGGGCGACTTGACGGTCACGCGCTTGACGTCCCGCTTCGCTGCGAGGTCGCGCACGACATAGGCGTACGTGGCGGCCTTGGGTACGCCCGTCCAGCGAAAGGTCACGGCCGTATCGTTTTTGTACACGGGGAAGCCGACGCCAATGGCGCTGGTTTTTTGGTAGGGGTTGTCGGCGGCGGTGACGGCCGGCGCGAGGGTGGACAGCAGCAGCGCGATCAGAAGCAGCGCGGTCAGGCGGTGCGCCGATGCCGATCGCCTTTGGTTTCGATCCATTCGGTTCCTCCTTTGATCTTCCGGATGGGCGGATGTGGTACAATACGAACAACGTCAGAAAAGGCCGAGCTGTTGGCCGGAGGTGCGGACGGTCTGCGATTCGAGCGCCGGCGAGGCTTCGAGCGCGATGCCCACGGCGCGTTTCGCGTCGGTAGATGGGTCGAGCCAGTCTGCAAGCGATTCCCCGTCCAAAATGACGGGCATGCGGTCGTGTACGTGGCGCACCGAGTTGTTGGCAGCGCGGGTCGCGATCGCGAAGCGACCCCCGCGCATGACCCCCGCGAAAAACAGGCGATCGGCGCGCGCGAAAAAGCGCACCTTTTCTTTGCCACCCACGATGGCTTTCCACTCGAAGAAGGCCGACGCGGGCAGGGCGATGCGCCCCGCTTCGAGCGCGCTTCGAAAGAGCGGGCGCGCGAGGAGGCTTTCCGCTCGGGCGTTGATGACGATGCTGCCAAAGGGACTCTCGATGCCCCACGCGGCCCAAAATGCCCCGCCGCTTGCGAGTGCGGGCGCGCGTTCCGTCGGGCGAATCTCGACGACACCGCCTGCAAACCGCGCCGCTTCGATTTGGCCGACGTAAAGCCCGTGCAGTGCGCGCAAGTACGCGATGTCCCGTTCCGTCAGCTCATAGCGCGCACACATGTCAATTCTCGAAGACGCGGTGTCCGGTTTTGAGCAGATAGACGATTGTCACGGCAAAGAGCGCGATGAGCACGGCGATCATCGCGATGCGCATGATGCGGAGCTTTTGGCCCGTTTGCGTCTCAATGATCTGTGGCATGATGAGCACGCAAGCCGCCGCTGCGAGCATGGGCAAAAAGCTTTCGTCGCCCGACGACAAGGCGACAAAAAGCCAAGCGCCCAGTGCCAACACCGTGCCGAAGGCGATTTGGAGCCATTTTTGCGCGCGTGCCGAAAGCGCTTCCCATTTGTCTTGAAACCAGGGCATCCCGCTTCCCCCTTTTGCGATTCCGATTGGATAGAACGATTATCTCACACAGTGGCGGCCGGTGGCAAGCGCCGGCAGGAGGTTGTGAATGACGGCGGCAGAAGCCATGCGTTTGGCGCTGAACGAAGCGCGTCTCGCGTTCGAAGAAGGGGAAGTCCCCGTCGGCGCGGTCGTGCTGCGCGGCGAAGAGGCGATCGCGTGCGCCCACAACGCCTGCGAAGCCCGGCACGACGCCACCGCCCACGCCGAAATGCTGGCTCTGCGACGGGCGAGCGCGGCGATCGGCGACTGGCGTCTCGACGGCTGCACGCTGGTCGTGACGCTCGAACCCTGTGCGATGTGCGCGGGCGCGATCGCAAACGCGCGCCTGGGACGGCTGATCTACGGCGCGTTCGACCCGAACTTCGGGGCGTGCGGGAGCGCGATGCAGTTGCTCGACGGCGGCCTCGGCTGGCAGGTGGCGCAAGTGGGCGGCATACTTGAAGCGGAATGCCGCGCGTTGCTCGACGCGCATTTTCGAGCGCTGCGGGGGCGAATGGATGCGGATTGACAAACGCTCAGAAAGGGGCGCAACCCTTGCGCTCGGCGCGTGCTTGGCGCCAATTTTTGTCGCCTTCGTCGCGATCGACCTCTTTGTTCCAGGCCATGCTGACATGTCGGGCGCACTGAAATACACAGGCGTTTTGCTTTGCGCAGCCTATGCCGTATGGCAACGGCAATCGGCCCTTCTGATCGCCGCCATGCTCTTCACGATCGCAGCCGACGCGTTTTTGCTCTTTACCGATCGCTTCGCGGCGGGCGTCGCCGTCTTCATCGGGGCGCAGATCTGCCATGCCCTGCGCTTCTTGCCGGATGCCAGACGGCAAACCGCTAGCGCCGTCGTATGCGCCGCGGCATGTGCGATCGCGTCGGTTGCGCTTCTTCCGAACCTACGACAAAACGCCGCGATTCCCTTCGCGGCGCTGTATGCCTTTTGCCTCGTTTTGGCGGCCTTTCGCGCGGGGCAGTGGTTTCACCGCGCTCCCGACGATCCCGCAGCGCGGCGGGCGTTGTTCGGCATGCTGCTTTTCATCGGCTGTGACATCTGCGTCGCGCTGCACAACGCGGATTTGGTTTCGTCCGGCGCGGCAGCATGGCCGTCGGCGCTTCGCCAGGGCATCGGCGCGGCGATCTGGTGCTTTTACCTGCCGAGTCAGTTTTTGCTGGTCAGGAGCGCTTCTTCGGCCTGTTTGCGGCGCCGCTCGTAGGCGAGGATGCAATTCACCCGCGCGCCTTCGAGGTGGGCTTTGCTGACGGCGAGCAGGGTTTCGAGATCGCAGGCCGCCAGCGCGTCGATGATCGCGCCGTGCTCGCGTGCGGCGTCGTGCCGGCGCGCCTCGTCGGTCAGGCTCATGTAGGAAAAGCGATCCATGTATTCGTCCAGTGAGTTGTAGATGGAGACCAGTCGTTCCATGCCGCACATCCGGTAGATCTGGATGTGGATGTCGCGGCTGCGCTTGGAGGCGGCATCGATGTCGCCGTCGTCGACGTGTTCGGCGATCTCGCGCAGCGTCTCACGCAGGCTCGCAATGCCTTCGGGCGTGACGTTCTTGATGGCGTGCGTCAGCGCCAGCGCCTCAAGCGCCTCGCGGATGATGTAAATTTCGTTGATGTCCTCGGTGCGCAGGCTGCGCACGACGACACCCCGCCGCGGCGTGTACTCGATCAGGCCGTCCTGTTCGAGCTTGCGGAGGGCTTCGCGGATGGGCGTGCGGCTGATGTTGAAGCGTTTGGCGAAGTTGCTCTCGACGATGCGCTCGCCCGGCAGGATTGCGCCCGAGATGATTGCATCCTTAAGGGCTTCGTAGGTGATCTCCCGGATGGGCTTGCTTGCGTCGTAGCGCGTGAAATCGATCTCGCTCATGCGAGTTCTCCCCCCTGCCGGCGGTACGAACCACGCAATCCGCATGTGTACGCCCTGCATGTATTCATATGATAAATGTACGACAAGCCCGGCAGATTGTCAATGACGGGGCGCTTTCCGAATGGCACAGCAAAAGGGTATACAAAAAGAGAAGTGGCGGATGGGCCACTTCTCGATGCGTTTTGGCAACTTATGCCGTCTCGGAGGGCGGTACGGGCGCGGGAGCGTTCGCGCGGAGATGCGCGAGGTTTTCGCAGCCCTTTTTGTTGAAGAGGATCGCGCCGGTCGGGCAGCCTGCGACGCAGTTGCCGCAGTTGACGCACTTGTCCGGATCGACGACAGCCAGGCTGTTTTCGACGGTGATGGCGTCGTGTTCGCAGGTGCGGACGCATTTTTTGCAGCCGATGCAGCCGTTCTTGCAGAGTTTGCGGGTAAACGCACCGGTGTTTTTGCTCGTGCAGGCGACGACGACGTCGCTCTTGGCCGGGACGATGCGGATCAAGCCGGCGTTGGGGCAGGCGGATTCGCACATGCCGCATCCGACGCACTTGTTCTTGTCGACGACGGCGACGCCGTTGACGACGTGGATCGCGTCGTACTGGCAAGCTTTGACGCAATCGCCGAAGCCCAGGCAGGCGAAGGAGCAGCTCCGGCGGCCCTGGTAAAAGTTGTTGCAGACCGCGCAGGAAGGGGGGCCCTGGTATTCCATGATGTAGTCGGTCGTCGCGAGGTGGCCGCGGCATCCAACGAAGGCGACCTTTTCCTCGACGTCGGCGAAATCGACGCCCAGAATCTCGCTGATGGCACGGGAAGCGCCGTCGCCGCCGGGGACGCAGAGGTTGGTCTTCGGGTTTTCCTCGTTGGCCAGGTACTCGGCGTAAAGGTCGCAACCCGTGAAACCACAAGCGCCGCAGTTCGCGCCGGGCAGCACTTCGCGGATCGGGCCTTTGAGGCTGGTGTCCACAATGGTGAAAAACTTGTAGGCGACGACGAGTATCAACGCCGCGATGACGCCTGTCGCCGACATGATGACCGAAGGCTGGATGATGCTTGCCATGGCAACCTCCTTAGGTTAGGCGAAGATGCCTTCGATGATGCCGCCGAAGCCCATCATCGACAGCGACATGATCGAAGCGGCGATCAGCGTGATCGGGATGCCGTCGAAGGTCTTGGGGATGTCGGAGTTTTCGAGTTTGACGCGCACACCCGCAAAGAGCACCATCGCCAGCAAAAAGCCCAGTCCCGCGCCGGTCGAGTAGATCATCGACTTGCCAAAGGCGTAGCCCATATCGACGTCGAGCTTCGTGATGCCCAGCATGGCGCAGTTCGTCGTGACGAGGGGCAGGTAGACGCCCAACGCCTTGTAGAGCGGCGGGAAGTAGAAGTGGATCAGCACTTCCATCAGCTGCACGAGCGTCGCGATGATGACGATAAAGAGCAGGGTTTGCAGGTAGGTGATGCCGAGCGGTTCGAGCAAAAAGTGGTTGAGCGGCCATGTGACGGCCGTCGAAACGACGAGCACCAGCGTGGCGGTCAGGCCCATGCCGACGGCCGAATCGAGCTTTTTCGAGACGCCCAGGAAGGGGCAGATGCCCAGGAACTTCGCCAGGATGACGTTGTCCGTAATGATGCCCGTGAACAGTACCAAGAGGATGGTTTTCATCATGACGCTTTCGCCTCCTTACATCCGGCGCAGTTTTCAGCGGAGGGGCAGCCACCGCAGCCCATCTCCTTCTTGTTCTTCAGCACGCGGCCCTTTGATAACTTGTTGACGACGGCGACGACGACGCCGAAGACGAAGAAGGCGCCGGGTGGCATCGAGAAGATGGTGGCGGGCGTCAGGAAGCCGCCCGTAAAGTTGACGTTGAAGCCCAGCCAGGTGCCGCGCGCCATGATCTCGCGGATCGAGCTGATCAGGAAGAGTGCCAGCACGAAGCCCAAGCCCATGCCCAGGCCGTCCGCCGCCGACCGGACGACGGTGTTCTTGTTGGCGAACATTTCCGCGCGCGCCAGGATGATGCAGTTGACGGTGATCAGCGGCAGGTAGATGCCGAGGGCCTTGTAAATGTCGTAAGCGTATGCCTTACAGAGCAACTCGACGATCGTGACCGTGCCAGCGATGACGACGATGTAAGAGGGCAGGCGGACCTTTTCCGGAATGACCTTGCGCAGCGCCGCGATGATGACGTTCGTCAGCACGAGCGTGATCAGCGTGGCGACGGCCATGCCGAGCGCGTCGCGGACATTGACCGTCATGGCGAGCGTCGGGCAGGTGCCCAGTAGCAGCACCAATGTGGGGTTTTCCTTGATGATGCCGTTGACGAGAGTTTTCCATGTCGAACTCGATTCCATGCTGATTACACCCCCTTCGCCAGTTCTGCCGCATCTGTGACGGCTTTTTTGACGGCCTTCGACGAGAAGGTCGCGCCGCCGATCGCGTCGACGCTTTCGCCGTCCGTCTGGCCGTTAAAGGACGAGAAGAAAGGTTCTTCGAGCACCTGCGTGCCGACGCCCTGCGTCTCTTCGATCTTCAGAAAGCGAATCGCGGCGACGGTGCCGTCCGGCGCAAAGCCCACGGCCACCTGCATCGGAACGCCCTTGTTGTAGCCGATCGCTTGCATGACGATGATCTTTTCGCCGCTGTCCGCCTTTTTGGCTTCGAGCGCGCCCTCGACCGTGACGTCGGTGAACGTCACCCCGGGGAAGATCTCGCCGGCGTAGTCGCCCGATTGGGCTTCGTTCGCCTCGACGGCCGGCAGGGTCAGGTTGTAGGTGTAGGCCATCAGCGCGGTCATGCCGAGGCAGATCAGCATCAGCGCGATGATGGGGATCAACATGTCCTTATACTGCTGCTTCACGCTTCACACCTCCAAACGGTTTTGTCCTCGTGAGTGTATCGATGTGCGGCGTGAGGATGTTCATGAAGAGGATCGCGAACGACACGCCTTCAGGCAGGGTGCCGAGCAGGCGGATGCCCATTGTCAACACGCCGCAGCCGATGCCGAAAACAGCGCGTCCCGTCTCGGTGGCGGGGGTGGTCGCGTAGTCGGTCGCCATGAAGATCGCGCCGAGCATGACACCGCCGGTCAGCAGGTGAACGAGCGGATCCTGACCGGACAGGAGCGCCATAACAGCCACTGTCGCCATGAAGCAGAGCGGCGTCGTCGGTGTGATGACCTTGCGGATCAGCAGATAGACGAAGCCGAGCAAGAGAGCCGCCGCGCAGACCTCGCCCATGCTGCCGCCATGCAGACCGAAAAAGAGGTCGCTCGTCGAGGGCAGGGAAGCTGTGTCGCCCGCTTTGAGCAGGGCGAGTGGCGTCGCGCCCGACACGCCGTCGACGGCCTTGGCCATCGCGGGCGTTACCCAGGCCGTCATGACCTTCGGAAAGGAGATCAGCATGACGACGCGCGCCGTGATCGCCGGGTTAACAAAATTCTGCCCCAAGCCGCCAAAGAGCTGTTTGACGACGGCGATCGCGACGATGCAGCCGAAAAACGCCATTTGCAGGGGGATGCCCACTGGCAGGTTCAGCGCGAGTATGATGCCCGTGACGGCGGCGCTGCAATCGGAGATCGTGTTGTCACGCTTTGCGATCCGACGGAAGACGTATTCCGTCAACACACAAGTACCGGCGCAGAAAACCGTCACGAGGAGGGCGCGCAATCCGAAGATGACGCAGGCCGCGATAAGTGTGGGTATGAGTGCGATGATCACGTCGATCATGATTCGCCGCGAATGATCCGGACTCAATTGGTGCGGCGAATTCTTTACCACGAGTTTTTTTGCCAAGCGATTTCACTCCGTTCTTCACTGCGTTCGTCCGAAAGCATCATGTTCGGACGGATCTTCTCGCCACCTGCCTGCCACCGAAACGGCGAAGGCTGCCACATGGCGCAGCGGGCCCCCGCGAGAGCGAAGCTTTTGTGGGTGCCCGCGTGTGTGCCGGAGCCGCGAAGCCGCCCCGCACACAGATACAAACCGCTTTTCGATGCGTGTTTCCGGCGGCAAATGCTATTTCTTCGCCGCCTTCATGACCATTTGTTTGGCCAGCTTGTTCGTCAGTGACAACTGCCGCTTGGCCGGACAGGCGTAGCTACAGCATCCGCACTCGATGCACATCGTCACTTTCAGCTTCTCAAGGTCGACGATGTCGCCGCGCTTGTAGGCGCGCTCGATGTAGACCGGCATGAGGCTGTAGGGACAGGCCTTGATGCAGCGGCCGCACTTGAGGCAGGGTGTTTCTTTGGGGAGATTGGCTTCGGCCTCGCCAAAGGCCAAAAGCGCGTTGTTCTGCTTGAGCACCGGATAGGCGTCCGAGTAGATCGACGTGCCCATCATCGGGCCGCCCATCAGCATGAGCTTGGGCTCCTGCTTGTAGCCGCCGCAAAACGCGATCAAGTCGGAAAACGGCGTGCCGATCGGGACGATGACGTTCTTGGGTTCCGCCACCGCGCTGCCATCGACGGTGAGCGTCTTTTCGACGAGCGGCATGCCCGTTTTCAGGAAGCGCGCCAGGAAGGCGATCGTCGTGATGTTCGACACGATGACGTTCACGTCGGCAGGCAGCTTCTTTTCGGGGAGCACGCGCCCTGTCGTCTCGAAGATCAGCACCTTCTCCGCGCCACGCGGGTAGGCTGCCGCCATCGAAACGACGTCGATCGAAGGATTGTCCTTCGTCAATGCGGTCATCTTGGCGATCGCTTCGGGTTTGTTGGCTTCGATGCCGATTTTGCAGGACTGGAGGCCGAGGTATTTCATGATCGCCCCGATGCCTTCGAGCACATCGTCGGAACGGTCCATCATCGTGCGGAAGTCGCTCGTGATGTAAGGCTCGCACTCGGCGGCGTTGACGATCAGCGTATCGATCTCGTCGATGTTTTTGGGCGCGAACTTGACGTGGGTCGGAAAACCCGCTCCACCCAGCCCGACACAGCCCGACGTGCGCACCGCCTTGACGAAGTCGGCGCGGTTCTCGATGACGGGCGGCGCAATGCTCGCATCCACCTCCATCAAGCCGTCCGAATCGATCACGATCGTCGTCGTGCGGGCGCCGTTGAGGTAGGTGATGTCCTGCATCGCAACGACATCGCCCGAGACGCTCGCGTGGATTGGCGCACTGACGAAAGCTTCGGAATTGCCGATCACCTGGCCGACTTTGACGTGGTCGCCGACCGCCACGGTGGGCGCACAGGGCGCACCGACGTGCATCGACATCGGGATGTGAACCGTTTGGGGGGGCGGCATGCGCACCGGCACGCGATCCTGGGTATTTTTGTGGTGGTCGACGTGCAAGCCGGGCATTTTGTGAGGGATGATACTGAACACGCTGAGGCCCTCCTTTGCCTATTCATCCTCATTCGAGGGGGGGTGTATATAGGGATGGCTGGGTAGCGCAGGCGCGCCAAAGGAGAACAAATTCGCTTGTATAAAATGGTTATGCATGCACCAAAAGTGCATGCAACGTTAAGAAAAGGTGCAAATACTGTTCGTTAATTATCAAACGGGTGGATTTGACTGTTTCACAGCAAGTATACCCCACAGCAGTCAGGCTGTCAAACAGAAGCTTGTGGGGCATGTTGGCCATGCGTCGGTTATTCTGCCCACTTTAGCAAGAGTGTGCGGTGCAGTGCTCGCAACGCATAAACGGCGCTATTGTAGTGCCAATGCATTGCGGATCGTGGAGAAAGGGATGCATATTTAACGACATAGACAAAGACACGAGACCCGTTATATGGATATCGTGCCCTGCCATGTATGCCGTTTTCGGTGCTTCAAGCGCTGGGCCGCCGCTGGTATTTCGCCGCAAAGACGAGGGCAAGGGCCAGACAAGCCACACATGCCCCGAGCTCGATCGCGGCCTGCGCGCCCAAGCCGCTGCTTTGCGCCTGCGTTTCGCCGGTGAAGCCGCGCATCTCACCGCCCGGCAAGGGCGCATTTTGGCCATTGCCCCCCTGCACCGCTCCCGGGCCGCCCTGCCCCGGCTGGCCGCCAGGTCCGGGCATGCCTTGCGGCCGTTCGCCCTTTTGGATCGCGGCGATCGCTTCTTCGGGCATGCCCATTTCGCGCATGCGGCCGATGTCCTCTTCGCTGAGATCGCCCGGCGCGCCTTCGAAGGCAAACTGCATGGGAGCACCGTTTTCGCCGCCATCGCCTTGCCGCGTGAAGGCCATGCGCATCCCGCCGCCTTGGCTGCCGAGCGCTTGCAGATCGATCGACGACGTATCGAAAAGCGCACTCTTATCGGCGTTTTGCCCGTCGGTGGTCGAGGGGATGCTGCCGTCGAGCTGGCCGGATACGCTCTCGGCCCGCCGATCGACCAGCTCCTCAAACACCGGCAACGAAGCCGTGTATTCGTCGTAGCTGACGAAGGCGCTCGGGTCGTTCTTCACGTGGTCCGAAATCAGTTTCGTCAGCGAATCCAGGGTCGAAGCGAATCGACCGCTCTGCCAATAGCCCTCGACGATCTGGCGCAGGTAAGTGTGGTATTGGGCCAGGTAGGTGGGATCGCTGAGAAGCTGACCGATCAGAGGCCTGTCTTCGAAAGTCGCGCCCGAAAGCGGCGTGTCGATCGGGAAGTGAACGACGCTCGACGCATCGCCCGACATAAAGCCGCCGAACGCGAGGTTGAAATCCCAAGGCAGCATGGCGATTTTTCCGCCGTTTTCGTAGAGGTAATAGTTGTGCCCCATCTGGCTCGCGTAGCTGTCGAGGTTGACGACGAAGGTCATCGCCGCAAAATACCGCAGGCAGGCATCGACATCGACGCATTGTTCGAGGTCTTTGCCCTCGCTCAAGCCCTTGAGCGCCCGGACGACGCGCGTTTTGTCGGCCGCTGAGGTCGGGAAAATGGCGTTGTCGAAGATCGCGCTGTAACTTGTCGGGTCGTCGTCGGTGTAGACGAGAGAAACGCCGTTCGACGCCATGCCGAAACCGCCTCCGGGACCACCGCCTCCGAAGACGAAGTTGCGCTGTTCGGGCGCCGCCGCGTCGGCATTCGGCTGCGCTTGATCAGCGTCGGCATTTGGTTGCGTTGGCTTGGTGTCGGCATTTGGCTGTACCTGCGCTGCTCGTTCGTCACCCACCCTATCAGGGCGCTGCTGGTTGCCGTTCTGCGCTTCGCCGTCGTCGCCGACGACCAGTTCGCGCATCCGTCCTTCGCCGCGCCCGCCCATGCTTTCCGGCTTGTAGAGCTTGCCCTCGCCGTCGTAGTTGCGGTGCAAAAAGGCGTCTTCCATCACCTCGACGGCCAGGTAAAAGCCCCATTTCGCGCCGTTGACCGAGATGTCCGCAAAGGCGAAAAGCGGCGTCTTGACCCCGAGGGATTCCATGATGTCGTAGGAAATGTATTCTTTCATATAAGTTGCGTCGCCCTGCATGTTGTTGACGGCGAGCTTGTCGAGCCCATACCAGGTTTGCCCTTCGATGAAGTGGTCGAACTCGATCTTGAAGCTGTAGCGGTCGCTGTCCGGATTCGCCGCGACCATCGAGAGGCTGGAATTGCCTTTCGGACGGATGCCGACATTTGTGATCTTCTTGCCGTCGATCACGACGTCGGCGCGGATGTACGCTTCCTGCGTCGCGTTTTCGAGCATCTGCTGCCAATCGGATTCGGCTGCCACGATCTCGATCGACAGCACTTTCGTCTTGTCGAAGGCGGTGGCATAGGCGACGTTCGTCTCCTTCACGAGGGGGGCGACCGCATCGGGACGGACGATCGCGAAAGCCGTCAGCGCGACGAGCAGTGCCATCAGAAGCGCGACAAAGGCCGTCAGCCCTTTGCTGTGAATCAAGTGAACGGCCCCCTTTACGACATGTAATCGCCGTTGTAGCTGATCAACGCTGCGCTTCGCACGCCTTCGATGCCGCGGATCCGCCCGATGAACTTCGTGTCGCCCTCTTTGAGGCGGATCTCCATCGTCAACTCCATGCCGCTGTCGCCGATCGTCTTGGTCTTGACGGCATACTTTTTGACGCTTTTTTTCAGCTCGTCGATCACGCCGTCTTCCGAATCTTCATCCGCTGCGCCGACGACGAGTATGAAAGGACTTTCGCCGCTCTTTTTGTTGACGAAGAGGATGAGCACGATGCCGATGAAGATCGATCCCAGGATGGCCAAGGGTAAAAGCCCCGCGCCCAACACGATGCCGGCTGCGATGGCCCAGAAGAGGAACACAATATCGAGCGGCTCCTTGATCGCCGTGCGAAAGCGGACGATCGACAGCGCGCCGACCATGCCGAGCGACAGGATGATGTTTGACGTCACGGCGAGGATGATCATCGTCGTCACGAGGATGAGGCCGAGCAGCGACACGCCGAACGAAGGCGAATACATCACGCCGGCGTAGGTCTTGCGGTAGACGATGAAGATGAACAGTCCCAGCGCAAACGCGCACACCATGGCGATGATCATGTCGAGCGTGGAAAAACTGCTGATGTTCTCGAGAAAGCTGGATTTAAAGAGGTCGTTGAAATTCATGGTCGTACTCCCGTCGTCGTTTTCGCCGCTCAACCGTAGATGCGCGAGCGGGCGTATTTGGAGAATTCGGTCGTCTTGCGGTTGTCGCACTGGATCGCGCCGCGGATCAAGTCGGGCAGGAAGGCGCCGTATTTCACTTCCAGCAGCACTTGCCCGGCGTCCGATACAGGCGCCATGGGGCAGTCCGGGTCGAAGAGTTTCGTCGCGTAGAGGCCGCTTTTGACCTCGCTGTCGAAGGTGAGACGCACATCACCATGGGGATATACATAAGCCTCTCGCCAGTAATCGACGAGCATCCGCGGCTTGAGCTGCTTGCCCTTCGCCTTGGCGAAAAAGTCGATCAACAGCGGATCGCCTTCCTCCGCCATCCAATCCAGATCCCCTTTGAGGATGCGCTCGCATTGCGCGCGCGAAAGCGCCGCCGACCGCTTGACGCAAAGGCTGCCCTCTTTGGCCTTTTTTTCGAGCAGGATCGTCGCATCCGACCGATCGTAAATCCGAAGCCGGAACTTCTCCCGCTTGGGCAGACCGTCGAGCTTTTCCCGAAGGGCCGTATCCTGGCTGTCATCGAAGTAGAGGCTGCGGACGTGGTAGCGTCCGTTCGGACCGGCGTGCGGGTCGGGCAAGCAGACGGCCCGAAGACGCGCGCGCAATGCATGGTAATCCATCAGGCTGAGAATGTGTTTCGCCTCATGGCGATGGGGAAGATCCAAGTACTTCATTCCTTTCCAAGCGCTCGAGAGCGGTGCAATTCGAAACGACCTGCCCGGCCGCAGCATGGTATTTGGCTTGTCACCCATTAGACCTGTCCAGAAACCCCATTCCGGCATCTATCCGGCAAATATTCCGCTCTGCTGCGTCAGCGCCTCCTAGCAGAATTTCTTCGATTATGCGTCGTCGGCACTTCCTTGCATAACGAAAGATTTGCTCGGATACCTCCCAAAAGCGGGTTTCCGGACGGGTCTATTATATGCGAACGGGTACACAAAAGAAAGGCGAGCAGGTAGATTGTACCAATTTGCCACATGCCTGACACAAACTCCCATCCAACGCCACGATGCGCCGAAATACAGCGCTCCAAGCAGTGTCCGTGAAAGCCGTACGACTTTTGGGACATATTCGTTGCGTGTGTCCGCGCATCGGATATAGAATGGAAGCAATCCAGACAAATGCAAGCATTCCACGCCCAAAAAGGAGGCGATCCATTGAACGGAGTGTCGGCCATCGTGATGGCATCCGGCTTGTCGCGGCGCATGGGCGGCGTGAACAAGCTCCTGTTGCCTGTGGATGGCAAACCGCTTATCGCGCATACGCTTTCGCTCATCGCATCGGCGCCTGCGCTGACGGAAAGCATCGTCGTCACACAAAACCCCGAGATCCGCGCACTTGCCCGCGCACACGGCGCGCGCTGCGTGGAAAACCCTGCGCCCCAGCTCGGACAGAGCCAGAGCGTCCGATTGGGTACCGCGGCTGCGAGCGGCGATTTCTACCTATTTTTACCGGGCGACCAACCCTACCTCCGACCGTCCGACATCGCGCTCTTGATCCGCATGGCGGAGACGGGTCGAATCGTATCGCCCCGCGCGGAGGGGCAGCCCTCCAGTCCCACCCTCTTTTGTGCCTCCTTTCGCGACGAGCTGCTCGCCCTCGAAGGAGACAACGGCGGCGGCGCACTCAAACGCCGCTACGCCGACCGCGTCGACTATGTCGAACTTCCACGCGAGACCCTTCGGGACATCGACAATTGGGACGATTACCAGGCCTTGCTCCAAGCGTTTGCCGGCCGCTGATGCGAGAAAAAAATTACATGCAAAAATTTTTTAAGTTATGCTGATTAAGTGTTGAAATTTTGACAAGGCTGTGTTAAGATGCACTCAGACAGAAAGAGATACGCATATGGACATCCAACATGATTTCGATTTTCTCAAACGCCTGGCCAAAGGGCTTGCAGATCAATTCGGCAACAATTGCGAGGTCGTTCTACACGATCTTCGAAACGGACATGAGAACACGATAGTCGCCATCGAAAATGGGCATATTACCAAACGAAAAGCGGGCGACGGCGCTTCCGAGGTCGTGCTCCAGGCACTGAAACAAGACGAAAAACCTCGCGATCACTTCAATTACCTGACAAAAACAAAAGATGGAAAAGTCCTCAAATCGACGACGGTCCACCTGTTGGACGATGACGGCAAAGCAGTCGGCATTTTCGGCATCAATTATGATGTAACGGAACTCTTGCGCGCCGAGCAGGCCCTTAAAGCGCTCACCGCGGTCAAAGACGCCGGCGACCCGAAAAACGAGATCGAGACCATTCCCGGCAATGTGCAGGAACTTCTCGATAACCTCATCGACGAAGCCTGCCGCCACGTCGGAAAAGAAGTCTCCGCCATGGACAAGAGCGACAAAGTGCGCGCCATCCAGTACCTCGACGAGAAGGGCGCCTTCCTGATCAAAAAATCGGCCGAGAAGGTCTCCAACCATTTCGGCATATCCAAATTCACACTCTATAACTACCTAGGCGAAGGAAAGTGAGGATTCCGCTGTGGCTGACAAAGTGGCATGGAAACGCAACACAATGCCGAAGGGCGACGACGCGCAGGGCATGGCTCTCATGACGACCGAAGAGGTCGAAAAGGCGAGAAACTTCCATCAGAGCTTCCCGCAATACGCCGTCACGCCGCTCGCATCGCTGCCGAGTTTATCGAAACGACTGGGCCTGGGCGGCCTCTACGTCAAAGACGAATCCTACCGCTTTGGCCTCAACGCCTTCAAGGTGCTCGGCGGTTCCTACGCGATCGCGCGCTACATCGCGCAGCGCCTCGACAAGGACATCGCGGACCTCGGCTTCTCGGAACTGACGAAGGAACAAACCCGCAAGGACCTCGGAGACGTGACCTTCTACACGACGACTGACGGCAACCACGGTCGCGGCGTCGCTTGGTCGGCCAACGTGCTGAAGCAAAAATCCGTCGTCTACATGCCCAAAGGCTCCTCGGCCTACCGCCTCGAAAAGATCCGCAACGAGGGCGCCCGCGCCGAGATCCTCGACATGAACTACGATGACGCCGTCCGCCTGACGGCTGCCGAATCCGCCAAGACCCCCGGCAGCGTCGTCGTGCAGGACACCGCCTGGGAAGGCTACGAAGAGATCCCCGGCTGGATCATGCAGGGCTACGGCACCATGGCGCTCGAAGCTGACGAACAGCTCAAAGCAAAAGGCGTCGCCCGCCCCACACACGTCTTCGTGCAGGCCGGTGTCGGCTCGCTCGCAGGCGCCATCCAGGGCTACTTCGCCAACGCCTACAAAGAAAACCCGCCCACCGTCGTCGTCGTCGAAGCCGACGCAGCCGACTGCCTCTACCGCAGCGCCCTGCAAGACGACGGTTCCAGCGTCAACGTCGGCGGTGACCTCGACACGATCATGGCCGGCCTCGCCTGTGGCGAACCGAACACCATCTCGTTCGAAGTGCTCCGCAACCATTCCGCCTGCTTCGTCTCCGCCTCCAACTGGGTCGCCGCCAATGGCATGCGCACCCTCGGCAACCCCATGCGCGGCGATGACAAGGTAATCTCTGGCGAATCCGGCGCGGTCACGGCCGGCCTCGTCACCGCCATCATGGAACGCGAAGATTTGAAAGAACTTCGGGCCGCCCTCGGCCTCAACGAGTCCTCCCAAGTGCTCCTGTTCAGCACCGAGGGCGACACCGATCCTGATAAGTACCTCGACATTGTCTGGAACGGGGACTATCCCGCTCCTCGGT
>JAVBLF010000033.1:0-51265 GCA_031553675.1 Eubacteriales bacterium
GGCATCTATCCGGCAAATATTCCGCTCTGCCGCGTCAGCGCCTCCTAGCAGAATTTCTTCGATTATGCGTCGTCGGCGCTTCCTTGCATAACGAAAGATTTGCTCGGATACCTCCCGAAAGCGGGTTTCCGGACGGGTCTAGTAAAAAAGTGGCATCGCGTATGCCACTTTTTTCATCAGGCGGCAGGGGATGCGGCGTCGCCCTCCGCTTCACGTTTTACGATCTCGCCGATGCAGACGTTGAGGGCATCTTCGCCCGGTTGGATCACGATGTCGGGCATCGTTCCGGCTTCCTCGTTGCTGCTGCCGTCGGGGTTGAGCCCATGCGAGCAGGAATACTGCACGAGGAGTCCGCTGTTGGGCAGCGCGTAGAGGGCGGGGCTGACGCCGGGGCCGTCGCCGCCGGTCGCCTCGCCGACGAGGGTCGCAAAGCCGGTCTGTTTGCAAAAGTAGCAGAACATTTCGGCGGCAGAATAGACACGGGGCCCGGTCAACACCCAAATCTTTCCTTGAAAGAGCTTCTTGCCATCCTCTGACGCGGGGGTGACACTTTGGTCGAAGCGCAGGAAGCGGTCGGCCAGTTTCAGGTCGTCGGGGTTAAGCTTGGGCAGATCGGGAAGCTGATCCAGCGGGAAGGACTTCGCGCCCTGTCGGATCTCCGCGCGGATGAAGGGGTGGTTTTGCTTGCTGTCGCGGTAGATCTGAAGGTCGTAAAACGCGAGCGGCGCATCGATGTTCGGCGCGACGATGTTGTGCTCCCAGTACCAACTGTAGCCGCCGCCATTGTCGCGGATGTCGATGATCAGGTGCTCGCAGTCGGCATTGGCGGCGTAGAAGTCGAGCAAAAACTTGTGGTCGTTGTCGATGTTGCGGTAAAACGAAGGGAGCCGCAGGTAGGCGACCCGTCCGTCGAGTATGATTTTGGCTTCGACCTCGCTTTTTTCCGCATCGAATTCCTGGGTGTCAGCCTCTTGGTAGCTCTCGTAATCGGGCAGTTCGAGCGCCATTTTGAGTATCTCATAGTTGGCTTGGGTTTTGGGGTTCTGCATCAACTTGAGCCACGCGTCGTTGAGCGTGCGGTTGAGGGCGCTTCCGTCGCCTTCAAAGGACGCGAACAGGTCGCGATAGCTCATGTAATCGACCATCGACAGGTGTCCGGTGTATTCCATGTCCGCCAACAGCTCGTAGAGGATGGCGAAGTAATCGTAGGTGTCCCGAGCGGAACGCATTTCCTCGCGACCGCGCTCTTTTAGCGCGCCGACGTCGATGCCGCCGCGTTGAGCGACGTAGAGAAAAGGGTAGTTTTCTTCGAGCATGTGCCAGAGCGCGTCGTAGTCTTCGAGCATTTGATCGCGCGTCAAACCGAGGCGGATGCCGTCGGAGGGCGCGGCGCCTTGCACGCAAGACAAGAGCAAGGCGCAGGTCAGCGCGCCGAGGAGAAGGGAGACGACGATACGGATCCAGTGTCCCCGCTTGTGATGCTTGATCATGGGCATACCTGGCCGCTTTTCCGCAGATGGCGCGCCGCCGATGCCGCGGGAAGCGTTGGGTTGTCGTGGGAAAATGCTTCCCCTTAATCATACACGCTCGTCCCCATAAATACAATTGGCGCTTGCTGTTCCTGCCATCCCCGTCAAGGGATCGCGAGCATATCGAGGCGCTCATTGACGCGGCTGGCAAGCTTGTCGATGTCGATCGTCCCTTCGAAATAAGGCGCACCATCCTGCGCGATCGCCTCACACAAACGTTGGCTGTAGAAAGCAGGCGTGTCGAGCGATGCAACAAAGCTTCGAATGGCGTCGAGTTCGTTCTCATCCAGGGCTTGGATGGGAAGAAACTGCGTCTCCGAAAGGTAAAACACGTCGGAACGATCGGTGTCCGCTTCGAGATCTTCGCCCTGGGCCAAGGCGTCGAGGGCGATCGGCAATCCGGATGCGAAATCGGCGCTTTGTAGCTCGGCGCTCAACGCCAACCATACGAACTCCTTTGCGCGTTCGAGCTGTGCGCTCTTGGCATTGATGGCGTAGATCTCCAAGGGTGTGAAGCGCGCGCGCCCGTCGATGCTGGGAAGCGCGACGACGGTGCCGTCTTCGACCGCGCGTTGGAGGGCGTTAGCTAGCTCCAGATCCCAGACGCCACTCGCGGAACCGGACGCAAAGGACGCCATACCGCTCAGATAGGCCGCGAAGCCTTCACTGTCGAGTATGCCTTGCGCCGCATCGGGGGTCTCGGTCAACTCGTCCGCGTCGGGCAAGGTCTGTAGCATGCTGGAAGGCGGCAGCCCATCCGGAGCGGTCGCGGCCAAACGCCGGATCGCTTCGAGGTAAGCGACAAACGCCTTCCGATCAAGCGACCCGTCCGCCGCGACCATGGCGGGCAGGCTCGTCGGGAGAAAGCGGTAGAAGAGGCTTTCCGGACGCAAGTCGTACAGCACGCGCATGCCGGGGTGGGATTCGGCGTAGGCGGCGAGGTCGTCGAGGGTCTTGACCATCCCGAGCGCTTCCCGCCGGCCAGCGAGGGTGCTGTACGAAAAACGCGCGGGCAGGGCAAGGCATCGTCCGTCCTTCTCGAAGGCGCGCGCGACATTGGGGAGCCATGCCCCGCTGTCGATGTAAGACTGGGAAAGCGGCTTGAGGTCGAGCAGAGCTTGCGCACCGACAAACGCTTCGGGGGGAAGGCCGTCGAGCAGAAACACGTCCGGACCTTCGCCGGAATTCAGCTCGTTTCGCATGCGTTCGACGGCTTCACGGTAAGTGCTTTCGCTCACGTCGCTGTCTTGCGGGAAAGCGGCGCTTACCGTTACGCGCATTTCGGGGTAGCGGCGCATGAGCGCGCTGGCGGCCAAACGCGTCGAAGGATTGTCGATCAAACCGAATACCCGCAGCGTCTCGGAGGGCGGTGGTATGTCGGGGTCGTAGCGGAAGCACGAAAAGGCGGGCGTCGAACGGGCGTTTTGGGCGAAGAAAAACGCTTCATCGGGCAGCGCGGCGAAACCGAGGAGCAGGGAGGCGGGGGAGGAGAGCGAGCAGATCATCCCATCGACGAGCATATCCCAACCGCTATCGTCTTCGCGCAGGCGGAATACACCGGCTGGGCATGCCATGTAAGCGCGTCCGTCGCGCGACGCAAAAAAGGCGTTGCCCGCATCGGAGCGCGCCGCGTCGGGAAAGGGGAAGACCGTCTTTTGATCGGTTTCGAGATCGACGATCATGGCGTCGCTCTCTCCGGTCAGGACGTCGCCGCGCGTGAGCATCAGAAGTGTGTTGTCCCAGACGGTGAAGCCATTTCCCCCTGGATAGGCGGCGAGGAAGCGCCCTTGTCCGTCGTAGCGCACGACGCCACAGCCACGGTCGCCGACGAGCAGATCGCCGTTTTTTGCGATCGCGAGCCCAGAAATCTGCGGCAGGTGTTCGTCCCACGCGCTCATCGCGTCAGGCAGGCTTTCGTCAGTCGTTTCAGGCCCCTCTCCGGTCGCGGACGGCAACGCGGCGGCTTCGATTGCACTGCCCGCATCCCCCATGTATTGGTCGGATGGCGGTTCGGGGTTGGCAGGGAGGGCGTCTTCGCTCTCGTAGTTCAGTACATGCCAATCGATCGGGATCTCGTCGAGGCTGCCGTCGTCGTTGATTCGGGCGATCGTCGTCTCGATCCGACTGTCGAAGTGTTCGTAGGCAATCGTGCGGCGGTCTTGCGCGTCGAATGCGACGTAACGCAGATCGATGGGCGTTCGACTCGCGCCATCTTCACTCGGCGCACTTTCCCGCGCATCGAAATACCACAGCGCAGAGATAGCCTCCCATGCCGTTCCGTCAGCGCTCCGATAAACGCCGTCGTTGACGTACACTTCGACGCGACCTTCCGGATCGACACAAAAACCGTTGTAGATCGATAAGTCCGCATCGGGCGGCGTCCAAACCGCTTCGACGTAGCGTCCTTTGCCGGACACAGGCAGCGCGTCTGACACGCGATCCCCATCGGCTTTGGGCTTGCACGCTCCGGAAACCAGCAGCGCAAGCGCCATGACGACAGCGATCCAACCGCGTTTGGAAACAGCCATCTCATCCACCTCGCATTTCACGCCGACGGAACCCGCACGGCGCGAAGTCTCATTTTTCCTTATTGTGCCGCAGTCGCCCGCTTTCATGGTGGAAAGTTTTGAGACGAAAAAAGTGCCCGTTTCGGACACTTTCACATAGCTTCACTTTTTCGTCTTCGGCTTGAAAATCAACGCGACGAGGTAGCCAAAGAATACCGCCGCCGCCGTGCCACCCGCCGCCGCTGCCAGGCCGCCCGTAAATGCGCCCAGCCATCCATCGCGAGCGGCACCTTCGATCGCGCCCTTGGCCAGCACGTTTCCAAAGCCCGTCAGTGGGATCGTCGCGCCCGCGCCCGCCCACTCGACGAGCGGTTCATAAACGTTCAATGCACCGAGCAAAACGCCTATCGTAACGAAAGAGACGAGTATGTTGGGCGAACCCATCTTCGTCTTGTCCAGCAGGATCTGGCCAACCACGCAGATCAACCCGCCGACGAGAAATGCCTTTACGTAAATCATCGTTTCACGCTCCTTTGTCTAAGCACCGCGCCGCTCCAGGATGACTGCGTGCGCGACACCGGGGATCGTTTCGCCTTGCTGGGCGATGCCCGGACTCATCAATGCGCCGGTCGCCATAAAGAGAACGCGATGGTATTGCCCAGCCATCATGCGGTTGACGATGTGGCTGTTCAGCGTGATGGCGCTGCACCCACAGCCGCTTCCGCCGGCATGCGCATCCTGCGCCTCTTTGAACATGCGTTCGCCACAATCAAAGAATTTGCCTTCCACATAGATGTTTTGTTCGGCGAGCAGCTCAGTGGCGTGCATCTGTCCGTATTTCCCCAGGTCCCCCGTGATGATCAGGTCGTAGTCATCGACGCTTCTGTTCATGTCTTGGAAATGTTGCACAATCGTATCGCTCGCCGCCGGTGCCATCGCCGCCCCCATGTTGTTGACGTCGTCGATGCCCATGTCGATCACGCGGCCCACCGTTCCGCCGACGACGGCGATGTGAGGGGAGGGGGGGTCGCTGAAAGCGCCGAGGATCGTCGCGCCCGATCCCGTAACGGTTCGCTGGGCAGATAGCGGGCGTTGGTTGCCCAGCTCGAGCGGATTGCGGTATTGGCGTTCGGCGGAGGAAAAGTGGCTGCTGACTGCACAGGCCGCCGTCGTAAAGAAACCGCCTCCGACCAGCATCGCGCCGAGCAAGAGCGATTCGGACATGGTCGAACATGCGCCATAGAGCCCGAAAAAGGGGATGCCGAGCTGACGCGCCGCGTAGTTGGACGCGATGATCTGGTTGAGTAGATCCCCACCCAACAAAACGTCGATCTGATCTTCATGCAAAGACGCCTTCGCGAGGGCCAGACGGACGGTTTGTTCCAGCATTTTGCTCTCGGCTTTTTCCCAGCTTTCCTCACCCCAGAGGTCGTCTTCCAGTATTTTGTCGAATTCATCTCCGAAGCGCCCTTCGCCTTCCATGTCGCCTGCGATGCTCGCCGTCGCCAGAACGATGGGTGGGGCGGCGATCTCGACCGAATGGGCGCCGCGCCGTTGTGCCGCCTGAATCAGTGCCATGTTTCATCATCTCCAGCAGGATCCGCCGTGTGAATCGCACAATCATCGGGCGCGCTTCACACGGCAGATCGATCTCACATTGATCATTGCCGTTTTGGTGCTTTGCTTGCCTGGTTCTTTGTTCCTTATTTTCCGAATGATCGGAACACCGAAACGAAAGCTTAGGCGCGGAAGACGCTTTCTATCTTGCATTTTGCAAGTGCGATGTTGTATACTGAAGTATATTTTGTCGGCTTTTTCAGCCTTCAAAATGGCTTATTGATGAAATTATGTGGGAGGAAACTTGCAAATGTTGAACCTGAAGAAACTGGGAGCGCTCGCGGTGGCGATGGCGATGGGACTCTCTCTCATGGCAGGTTGCGGTGGCGGCGAAAAGCCAGCCGAAGAAAAGCCTGCTGCCGCACCGGAAGAAAAACCGGAAGGCGAAACGGCAGAAGCCCCCGCTGCACCGGTGGGCGACGAGATCAAGATCGGCATCTTTGAGCCGCTGACCGGCGCAAACGCCGGTGGTGGCGCGCTCGAAACCGAAGGCATCGAGCTGGCGCATTCGCTGCGTCCCGAAGTGCTCGGCAAGAAGGTCACGCTTGTTAAGGCTGACAACAAGTCGGAAAAGGCCGACGCCGCCGCTGCCGCCTCCCGTCTGGCGGATCAGGAAAAGGTCGTCGCCGTCATCGGTTCTTGGGGCAGCTCGCTCTCGATCGCGGGTGGCAGCGTGTTTGCAGCAGCCGGCGTTCCGGCGATCGGCGCTTCGTGCACCAACCCGCAGGTCACCGCGGGCAACGAATGGTATACGCGCGTCTGCTTCATCGACAAATACCAGGCCTCCGTCATGGCGTCCTATGCCTTCAAGGATCTTGGCGCCAAGACCGCCGCGCTGATCATCGAGGTCAACAACGACTACTCGGTCGCGCTCGGCCAGTTCTTCATCGCCGACTTCGAAGCCCTCGGCGGCCAGATCGTCGCCAATGCCGAATACAACACGGGCGACCAGGACTTCAACGCCCAGATCACGGCCGTCGCCCAGAAAAACCCCGACGTGATCTTCGCCCCCGGCAACTTCACCGAGTCGGCCATGATCATCAAACAGGCCCGCCAGCAGGGCATCACCCAGAAATTCCTCGGCTGCGATACGTGGGAAACCCCGGAATTCATCGAAGTGGGCGGCGACGCGGTCGCTGACTGCGTGTTCTCGACCTTCTTCGACTCGAACTCCAATCTGACGCCCAAGACCCAGGTCTTCGTCGATGCCTACAAAGCGGCTTACAACGGCGCGGAACCCGCTGCCGTCACCGCGCTGGGCTTTGACGCCTACAACATGCTGCTCGACAAGATCGAGGAAATCGGCTCGACCGACGGCACCGCTCTGCGCGACGCGATCAACGCCACCAAGGATTGGGAAGGCGCGACCGGCTACGTCACGCTCGACGAAAACGGCGACGCCACCAAGGCTGCCGTGCTCAAAACCGTCAAGGATGGCAAGTTCACCTTCGTCGCCAACGTCGACGCCAGCAAGTAAACGCAAACCCTTTCATAGAATGCTCCGCATGCAATGGCATTCCTCCGCTTCGGGGGAATGCCTTGCTGACAATTGGGGCACCTTTTGGCCTCATACGTTTTGTTTTTTGTTTCCAAAAATCTGATTGGCAGAGGGTAAGCATGTTTCTGACAAATCCGTTCTTTTGGCAGAGCCTTGCGAGCGCGCTGACGCTGGGCTGCCTCTACGCGTTGATCGCCATCGGGTACACGATGGTCTATGGCATTTTGCGCCTGATCAATTTTGCGCACGGCGACATTTTCATGATGGCGCTCTATTTTCTCTTTTATTCGATCGCAATCTTTATGGTCCCCTGGTACGTGTCGATCTTCATCGTCGTGCTGCTGACGGGGGCACTGGGCATGCTGACCGAGCGCCTCGCCTACCGACCGCTCCGAAGCCAAGGCGCACCCAAAATCTCCATGCTGATCAGTGCCATCGGCGCATCCTACCTGCTGGAAAACCTCGCGACGGTCTTTTTTGGCGGGCGCCCGAAAGCGTTTCCCCAGATTCCGCTTTTGACGGACAGCATCACGATCGGGAGCGTTCACCTCCAGCGTCTGGCGTTGATCGTGCCGTTGATGATGATACTTCTCGTCGCGGTGCTGCTCTATCTGATCCAGAAAACCAAGACCGGTATGGCGATGCGCGCCGTGTCGAAGGACGTCGAAACCGCCCGTCTCATGGGCATCAACGTCGATGGGACGATCGCGATCACCTTTTTGATCGGCTCGACCCTCGCCGCGATTGGCGCTTTCATGTGGGGGATGGCCTACCCGCAGATCATTCCGACGATCGGCGTCATGCCCGGCATGAAGTGTTTCATCGCGGCCGTCGTCGGTGGGATTGGCAACGTCAAGGGCGCCGTCATCGGCGCGCTTCTGATCGGCCTACTCGAGATCATGCTCGTCTACTTCCTATCCGATTTGACGGGCTACCGCGACGCCTTCGCGTTCGTGCTCTTGATCGTCATCCTTCTCGTCAAGCCGACCGGTATCATCGGCGAGAAGACAGCCGAGAAAGTGTAGGGGGTGCGTGAGATGACGATACGTGAACCGCTGGGCCAAAGCCGCTATGCGGCCGGACCGCCGCGCAACCCCCACAAAAACCGAAACCTCATTCTGAGCGCAATTGCGCTCGGATTGCTGCTGTTCTTCCTGACATTTGCGCGCAAAATCCTTGGCAACTACCCCATGCTCATCCTGAACACCTGCGCGATCTACGCGATCGCCGCCATGAGCATGAACCTCGTCAACGGCTTCACCGGGCAATTCTCCCTCGGCCAAGCCGGTTTCATGTGCCTGGGCGGATACGCGACGGCGTTGCTCGTCTCCTCGCCGGCTGTCAAACAGGCCGCTTTTTACCTCAAACCGATCGTCCCCTGGCTGGGCGCCATCCAACTGCCTTTCGGCATCGCGCTGATCATCGGCGGCATCATCGCCGCGATGGCGGCCTTTTTGGTCGGCTTTCCGGTGCTCCGCCTCCGCGGCGACTACCTGGCGATCGCATCCCTTGGCTTTTCCGAGATCATCCGTGTGCTCGTCAACAAAGCGCAGACCGTCACGAACGGGGCGCTCGGCATCAAGAACATCCCCGGCATTCCCAAGCTCTTTGGCGAAAGCACGATCGTCACCTTCCTCATACTCGGCCTGACGGTCGCCTTCTTGATACTCCTCATCCAGACGAGCTTCGGCCGCGCGCTGAAATCGATCCGCGAAGACGAGATCGCCGCGCAAGCCATGGGGGTCAACCTCTTTTCCCACAAACTGACGGCTTTCGTGATCAGCGGCTTTTTGGCGGGCATCGCCGGTGGCCTTCTGGCCTGCCACATCACGACCGTCGATCCCAAACAGTTCATTTACACGCTGACCTATTCGATCCTGCTCATGGTCGTGCTCGGCGGGCAGGGAAGCGTGACGGGAAGCGTCGTCGGCGCTTTCATCGTCACGATCGCCCAGGAAGCGCTGCGCTTCCTCGACGAACCCATCCCCGCCCTGCATTACACGGGGATCAGCGGCATGCGCATGGTCGTCTTTTCGGCGCTTCTGATGCTCGTGATCCTTTTCTGGAGCCGCGGCCTTTTCGGTACGAACGAATTCACCTGGGACGGCCTCGAACGCCTCTTCCGCCGGATCACTGGGCGAAAGGAGGCCAAAGAATGAGCCGAAACGTCAAATCTGCCCTGCTCGAAACGAAGGGACTGACGATCCGATTCGGCGGACTCGCCGCCGTGAATGAGCTCGACCTCACCGTCCAAAAAGGCGAGATCGTCGCGCTGATCGGCCCCAACGGCGCAGGCAAGACGACCGTGTTCAACATGCTGACCGGCGTCTACAAACCGACTGCCGGCGAAGTGCGCTACGACGGCGAACGCATCGACGGCCTCCGCCCTGACAAGATCGCAAAGCAAGGCGTCTCCCGCACCTTCCAGAACATCCGCCTCTTCAAAAGCCTTTCCGTACTCGACAACGTGTTGCTCGCCGGACACATGCACCACGAGCACAATTTGCTTTCTGCCGTACTTCGGACGCCCAAGGTCCGCCGCGAAGAACGCGCGCTCTACGAAAAGGCGATGAACCTGCTCGAAGAGACCGGCCTCGCCGATCAAGCGGACGACGTTTCCACCAGCCTGCCCTACGGCAAGCAGCGCCGCCTCGAGATCGCGCGCGCCTTGGCGACCGACCCCAAACTGCTGCTGCTCGACGAACCCGCCGCCGGCATGAACCCGCGCGAGAGCGAAGATCTGACGCACTTCGTCCGTTCCATCCGCGATCAGTACGATCTCACGGTCTTCCTGATCGAGCACCACATGCAGATCGTCATGGACATCAGCGACCACATCTACGTTCTCGACTACGGCCAGACGATCGCCGACGGGCGCCCCGCCGAGATCCAGTCCAACGAAAAGGTCATCCGCGCTTACCTTGGGGAGACCGAGGAATAGGACGCGCTTTTTGAAAAAAGCTGAGAAAAACTTTTGCACTGCCCCGAGATGACCGCCATGATCGTGGCGGGCATCCCGATCGCGGCTTCGGAAGCGTTTGAAATTACGCACAAGTGACAATGAAGGGGATTCCCAAGGGTCTTCGACCCTTGGGCGGGGTCCAGGGGTGGCACCCCTGGCGTTCCCTGAAAGGATAACAAGACATGCTCGAGATCAAAGATTTATCCGTTCGTTACGGCGGGATCGAGGCGCTGCGCGGAATCACGCTATCGGTGCCCGAGGCGAAGATCGTGACGCTGATCGGCGCCAACGGCGCGGGGAAATCGACGACCCTCCGCGCGATCTGCCGTTTGGTCAAGCAAAGCGGCGGTGAGATTCGATACAACGGCAAGGACATACTCGCCCTCGGCACGCAGGAGGTCGTCAAGCAAGGGATTACGCTCGTCCCCGAAGGGCGGCGCGTGTTCGCCGACTTGACCGTGCTCGAAAACATCAAGATCGGCGCGTTTTTGCGCAGCGATCAAGAGGGCATCCGGAAAGACATCGACTATGTGTATGAGCTCTTTCCGCGCCTGAAAGAGCGCTCCTGGCAGATGGCCGGCACGCTTTCCGGCGGCGAACAACAGATGCTCGCCGTCGCCCGCGCGCTCATGAGCAAGCCCAAAGTGTTGATGATGGATGAGCCGTCACTCGGCCTGGCGCCGCTCGTCGTGCGCGACATTTTCTCGATCATCAAGCGGGTCAACGAGGAGGGCATGACCGTTCTTCTCATCGAGCAGAACGCCAACGCGGCGCTCAAGATCGCGCATTACGGGTACGTCCTCGAGACGGGCGCGATCGGCCTCGAAGGAAGCGGCATCGAACTCTTGCACAACGATCGCGTCAAGGAAATGTACCTCGGAAAAGCCGCCGTCTAGCGGACCAAGCCCTGTCAGCCCGTCGCGTTTCAGCGGCGGGTTTCTTGACAGTGTGTAGGCAATGTGCTAAGATGGATGCACTCTCGAATTAGCGCATTAGCACATTAGCGCAACAAAGAATCAGGTGAAGCCATGACCGCAAAACAACGCAACCGAAAATGGCAAATCCCGGACGGCGTGCAGGACACGCTCGTGACGGAGTGCTTTCACAAACGACGGGTCGAGGCGCTCATGCGAAGCGCCTTTTTTCGGTCCGGATACGACGAACTCGAAACACCCGGCTTTGAATACTACGACGTCTTTTCGAGCGGCATCGGCTCAGTGCGCCAGGAAAAGCTGATCAAGTTCTTCGATGAAAAGGGCCGCATATTGGCGCTTCGACCCGAGTTTACCATGCCGATCGCACGCGTCGTCGCGAGCAAGTACGCATCTGCCGAGGAAAACGCCGATCGCGCTCTGCCACATCCCGCACCGCTTCGCTTTTTCTACGTCGGCGATGCGTATGGCAGCGAGGACGCTTACTACGGTTCGCAAAAGGAATTCACCCAGGCGGGCATTGAGCTGATCGGCGAAACGGCACCGGAAGCGGACGCCGAGGTGATCGCCGTCGCACTGTCGGCCCTCCGCAGCACCGGTTTGCAGAACATCCAGATCGACGTCGGTCAGGTCGAATTCTTCAAAGGGCTGATGGAAGAGGCCGGTTTGACGCGCGACGAAAGCGAAGTGCTGCGCGCAATCGTCGATCGCAAGGACGACCTCGCCGTCGAGCTTTTCATCAAAGAGCGCGTCGAGGAAGGTCGCCCGATCGGAAGCGCCATCGCCGACACGATCCGCCAGCTCCCAACGCTTTATGGCGGTCCTGAAGTCTTCGACCGCGCTGAGGCGATGTCGTCGTCACCGCGTTGCCGCGCCGCGATCGACAACCTCCGCCGCATCTATGGCCTGCTGATCGACTACGGATTTCGCGACGACATATCGATCGACCTCGGCATGCTCCAGTCGATCGACTACTATTCCGGCCTCGTCTTCAAAGGCTACGCGGACTCGATCGGCTTTCCCATCCTGTCGGGGGGCCGATACGACGATCTGTTGCGCGAGTTTGGCGCGGATCTTCCGGCGACGGGCTTCGCGATCGGCCTCAAACGCATCCTGATCGCGCTCGAACACGAAAACACGCTTTGCCCTCCGCCATCGATCGACGTCGTTCTCTCCTCTACACCAGAGAAACGTAGCGACGGCTTCCTGCGCGCGCAAGAACTTCGCGCCGAGGGAATGCGCGTCATCGCGGCGTTTCATTGCAATCGGGACGAACTCGAAGCCTACGCCGCCACGCGAAACGCCCTAGCCTTGTATCTCGAATGACCCATGGAGGAGCCTGCCATGAACCGAAACGACGCGATCACGATCGCCCTCGCCAAGGGTCGCTTGGCCGACGACACGATCGCCATCCTCGAACGCAGCGGCATCCATTGCCCCGACCTGGCCGACAAAAGCCGCAAGTTGATCTACCTCGATGCGAGCGGGCGCTACCGTTTTCTTTTCGTCAAACCCAGCGATGTCCCCACCTACGTCCAGCACGGCGTCGCGGACGTCGGCGTCGCGGGAAAAGACACGCTCATGGAAGCCGCTTTGCCGCTCTACGAGATGCTCGACCTTGGCCTCGGGCGTTGTCGGATTTGCGTCTGCGGGCCCCAGAACGCCACCGGCCCCACCGTCACGG
Source organism: Eubacteriales bacterium (assembly GCA_031553675.1). GTDB lineage: Bacteria > Bacillota > Clostridia > Christensenellales > CALWSW01 > JAVBLF01. Next base: position 12,730 of record JAVBLF010000033.1, read on the forward strand.
TCGCCAAACGCCGCGTCGCGAGCAAATACCCCCACATCGCGCATGAATACTTCGCGGCCAAAGGCGAAACCATCGAGCTGATCAAGCTGAACGGGTCGGTCGAAATCGCCCCCTTGCTCGGCTTGTCCGACGTCATCGTCGATATCGTCGAAAGCGGACGCACGCTTCAGGAAAATGGCCTTTCTGTGCTTGAAACGATCTGCGCGTGTTCGGCGCGCGTCGTTGTCAACCGCGTCAGCCTCAAGACGAAACGCCAGAGCATCCAAAACCTCATCGAGACCATGCGCCCACACGTCGTCTAACCACATGCAACCCATCATCCCACTGCGACGAAACAACGCAAGGCCCGCCCTGGTCAAGGCGGGCCTTGCGGGGACGGGGCAGAAGTTCTTTTGTTCCTTTTCTTTCAAGAGAAGGAAAGAAAAAAGAAAGGGAAAAAGGTAAGAAAAACCCCCGGTTTCCCGGGGGCTTTTTTTAGTCGGCTTGGAAAGCAGCGGCGAATGTGGCATCGCTTTCGACTTTCCAGGATTGCAGCGTGGCCGTGCTGAGGATGCGTCCGTCGGCAGCCAACCAACCGATGAAATGGTAGCCTTTGGGCGCCTTGGGATCGGGCAGCGCGGCGCCGTTCAGGAAGTTGGCGTAACTCGTGCCGGTGGCAGCGTGGAATGTCCTCCAGACCGTGCCGTTGAAGAGGAAACGAATTCGCGTTTCGGGCTGGAAGATGGCGGCAAAGGTCATGTCGCTACGCACTTCCAGCGTAACGGGATCGAACATGGGCGTCCAACCGACAAAGGCAAAGCCTTCGTTGGCGGTGACATTCGGGGCATTGATCGACGCTCCGACTGCGTCTTGCGCACGAAGGGGCGTATGATCGCCCTTGAGACCGCCGAGCAGCGTGATGCTGTTGGCGCCGACGATTTGCCCTTCGCTCCCGGAGACAAACGTCAACACGTATTTGTTTTGGATGGGATCCGCGATGCCATCGTCGTTGGCGTCGTCGGCGAAACGCGCGTAGATCACGGCGTCCGAATGGACGCTGAAACGCGCCGTGTTGGGAATTTCGTTGCCGTCTGCGTCTTCGAAACGGTAGAAGACCGCTTTCCCCGCCGTCGAGACGGGTTGGGGCTGCACGTAGCCGCCCATCGCATCGGCGAGGGTGGCGCCCGACTGCGCCGCGACCAGGAAAGCCGCCGCGCCTCGGAGCTGCCCACCGCCCTTCGCCTCAAACGTCACCGTGTAGATGCGCGTTTGTCGGCTGTCCGGCAGGCCGTCTTCGTCCGTGTCGGTGTCGAAAACGGCAAAGAGCGTTGCGCTTTCGGACACGATGTGGCTCTTGAGGTCGGGGATCGCACGGCCTTTGGCGTCTTCCCAGCCGAAAAAGCGTGCACTCGGATCGACCGATGCGTCGGGCAGGAGCTGCGGTTCTTCAAAACCGGCGCTCTGCCCCAGCATCGCTCTGCCCCCCTCGTCGAGCGCAACGGTGAACGTCGTCGCGGCGTCCGGGTGAAGCGAGCCGGGTCCCGCAGCTTCGAACGAAATCTGGATCAAGACCCGATCGTCGCGCTCGAAGATCGCCGTGATCATGGAAGCGTTTTCGTCCGCAACCGCCTCGCCGGGATCGATGGCCTTGCCGTCTGCGCCGCGCCATTCGACAAAGCGGAAACCGTCGTTGGCTACGGGTTGGGGCGCGGGTGCGAGGGAAGAAAGCTTGCTTCCCACCCGCACCGACGGGTATTCTTCGGCTCCGTTGAGCTTGCCCCCACTGTCGGCCACATAGCTGACAGCCATACGTGCCTCGTCGAAAACGGCGATGAAGCGCATATCGTCCTCGATCGCGTGTGCCAAAAGCGCTTTCTCACTCTCATAGCGCGCTCCATTTTGGTCGCGCCAATATTGGAAGCGATAGCCGCTGTCAGCGCGCGGCGACGGAATCTGTGATACGCGTTCGCCTTTTTTGACGCTTTGGGAGGCCAATCCCCCCGAAAGGGAGCCGTGTGCGCCGGCGTCGAAGCGAACGTCAAGCGCGTCGCGTTCGAAGACGGCATGAAGCGACGTGTCGCTGAGAACGACGATCGCTCGCAAGTCGACGATGGAGTCGTAGCGCGTTTCGTCTTGATCTTCCCAGTACGCGAAAGTGTAACCTGGGCCCGGAACTGGGATGGGCGGTTTCTGCGGGTGCGAACCGTAGACGACGGTTTCGTGCGCGGTGCCGCGCAACGCGCCATGCGCACCCGCGGTGTAGGCAACATGATGGTCGGCGAGCTCAAAAATGGCGGTAAAGGTCGTCGCGGTCGCGATCGGCAGATCCAAAAGCGCCGCGTCGGAATCGTAGGCGATGCCGTTCTGGTCGCGCCAATACGCGAACTGGTAATTCGGTTTCGGCACCGGAGCGGGCAGTTGGGCAGGCGCGTGTCCTGGACGGACCATCTCGAGCGTCAGCCCTCGCAGGGAACCGTTTTTTCCGGCGGCGTAGTGGACGGACAAGGGCGCGCCTTCATCGAAATGGGCGGTAAAGGCCATCGACTTCCGGATCGCGAGCGTTTCGATGGCAGCCGCATTCGGGTAGCGTGTCCCGTCCTGATCCTCCCAGTACTTGAACACGTAAAACCGATCGGCGATCGGCTTCGGCACCTGGGTTGGGCTGTCGTCCTGCGAGACGAATTCGGTTTCCGCGCCTTCCAGACGTCCGTGGGGGTCTGCCTCGAAGGTCACAGTGAAGGGATTGGACTTTTTGAAGACAGCTGTAAATCCCATGTCGTCCTGCACGGTCGTGCGCGCGATGCGAGTGCTCGTGTAGACCGTGCCCTTTTCATCGACCCAGTGGGAAAATTCATAACCCTCCTGGCCGACAGGCGTCGGGATCGTTTTGGGCGCCATACCCAGCAAGACTTGCTCGGTGACAGCGCCGCGCAAGCTGCCATTCGCACCGGAATCGTAGTGAATCGTGTAGGAGGCGATCGGCGTGAATACTGCCGTAAAGGAGGCGTTGGCGTCCAGCATCCTCGCTGCGAGCTCTTCGTCGGTGTATCGGTTTCCTTGCTGGTCGCGCCAGTACGCGAATGCATAGCCTTCGTCGGGCAAAGCTTGCGGAATCTGGGCGATCGTGTCGCCGCGCTTCAAAGTTTCGCTTTGCGAGCCGCTCAGTGTCCCGTGCGCGTCGGCGGCAAACGTGACGCTGCACTGCGCATCACTTTCGTCGTTTTCGGACAGCGCAGTGTTTTTGGAGTCACTCGGTGCTTGCATCGAAAACGAAAGCGATGAAAGACGGGGACAGGTGTGTTGAGAACCGTTGAAATTGACGAAGGGACCATAGCCGCGGTGACCGGTGTCTGTGAGCGCGACGTCGTAAACGTCGGCGTCCGACAGCGCCTTACCGTTTCGGAAGGGCTGGACCGTGGCCTGTACGCTGTCGGAACGCGTCACGATCTCGACACGCAACGCCGAGGCTGAACGTTTCGTCCAGTCGAACGCGCCGAGCTTGGTAGCTGAACCGACGTTCGACAGCCTTTGGGAGCCCACGAGACCGTCGTGCAGGGCGCTGGCTTTCGTGCCGTGGCTGATGTCGATCAGCTCGAGCGTTCCTTTCAGGTCCCCGTTTAGCTTCCAATAAAGCGCGTAGCCTTTGAGGGTCGCGAGATCGACGCCGGCGTTGACGAAAATGCCGAAACCTGCCGTCGCGTGCGCGTCCAGCCGCGTCAGATCGATGTCAAAGCGCACCGACTCGCCGTCCTGCGCCGCGTCGGGCGCGATGGCCCAATCGGTTTTGAAGGTTTCGCCGTAGCCCAAAAAGGCAATCGACAGACCACCATCGACGGGTTGGGCGTAGACGTGGCGGGAAAAGCGCGCGACGCTGGGGCTTCCGTCGATCCGAGGCGCATCCGGGCCAAAAACCTGCTCTTCCATGTCTAACAAGCCCGCCGCCGTATCGAGGTCGTAGTAACGTTCATCCGCGTAGGGCTCTTTCCAGTGGAAAAGGGGGTGCGCTGGATTCGATGCGTCGCTTGGTTCCGGCGCGCTGTCGTCCCAGAGCGGGTTGTCGTAGTGGTCGTAGACGTTCCAGGTGGCAAAGTCGTCGAAGACAAACGTCGGCAATGCGACGATCGCCTCCGGTTCGCCGTCGAGGGACGTCGTGACGGAGACCGTCGATTTTTCTGGATTCGGGAAGGAAGGGGTGGGGGAGGGCTTTGGCGTCGCAGCGTTTTCCATCGCATCCTCTTGAGACGCGTCTTCAGCGACGCCGAGCGCCATAAGATCCATTGTGTCGCCGTTTCCCATTGCCTTCGAGCTCTTCCGCGCGCTCGAACTGGCGTCGGCTGTCAGCGGCTTCGCGATCGGGCTCCAATGGAGCGACCCGATGAGCGCTATGCCGATCAGGGCGGAAACGAAACGGCGTGAAAATGTACGAAAACCCATGTCAGGCTCCTTTTGCGAAGCGATTTCATGTGTGACGGGTCGATGACGACACAGACGTCTATTCTGCGGAATGGTATCTTCATCGCATCCGTCTCGCGTGGGAGACCGTTTCACGCAAATCATATCGGCGGAGTTGTACCACAAATGCGCCCGCTCCTCCCAGCAGGCCGGTTACCGTCCGCGGAATATGATGGCTTATCACCACCTTTCATTTTGAGTTGATAAAACGGGATACTGAAATATTGAAATGTTACTTTAATTATAGCCCAAAACAACATACAACGTCAATATGCAAAGCAGCATATGCAAAAGCGTCGAGAGCGCTATGAAGCGGAAAGCAAGCCGATTTCGCTCGGTGATGCGTAGCATTGTTTGCATCGGCAAATGGAAACCGACATCCGAAGCGAACCCAAAAGGGAACCCCCGCGTGTGCGGGGGCTCCGTGAGGGTCGCGTGTGTCGAGCGATGCCGCTATCAGCCCACTCTTGTGAAGACAGCGGTGAAGGTGATGTCGATTGTGACCGTGATCTGCAGAACTTGCACGTTCGTGTAGATCTTGCCATCCGAACCCTGCCAGCCGACGAACTTGTAGCCGGACGGGCAAGAGGGAGTCGGGATGGAGTTGCCGCAGCCGTCTTTCACCTTGCTGCCCTTGTTGCAATCAAAGTCTTTCCAGTCTTTGTTGTTGCAACGGAACTTGACACGGCATCCGCCGCCGTCTTTGACCTTCTTGAAGTTGGCGACAAAGACGGTGTCACCCGTGATCGGGTAGGTGGCGCTGAACTGCGGATTCCAACCTGTGAAGGTGTAACCCGAGTTCGCGACCGGCGTGGGCTGGATGAACTGTCCGACCACATCCATCAGGAAGAGCGGACGATTGTCGCCCTTGCGACCACCGATCAGCGTGTACGTCGGATTGCCTTGCAGCGAGCCACCGGGGCCCGCGATGAAGGTGATGATGTACTTGTTCTGACCGATGTCAGCAATGCCGTCGCCGTTCGTGTCTTCGCCGAAACGGGCGTAGATCACGGCGTCGCCACTGACCTTGAACTGGTTGGTGTTGGTAACTTCGTTGCCGTTGATGTCTTCCCAACGGTAGAAGGCCATGCCTTTGTTTCCAACGGGACGCGGTTCGATGTAACCACCGATGGCGTTACGGAGAACAGCGTTGCCGTTCGGCTTGGCTTCAACCTTGAACACCGTGGTGCCCTGGAGCTTGCCGCCGCCGCCCTTGACTTTGAAGGTGACGGTGTAGATTTTGGGCTCGCGGCTGTCGGGGATGTCGTTGCCGTTCTTGTCGGTGTCAAAGAGCGCGTAGAGCGTGCAGTTCGTCTTCAAAACTTGGGTCTTGAGGTTGACGATCTTGTTCATCTGCGCGTCTTCCCACCAGAAGAACTTCACGGTCGGGTCAACGGTCTTGTCGGGGATGAGTTGGGGTTCGACGAAGCCGGCGGTCTTGCCGAGGAAGCCCTCGCCATTTTTGTTGAGGACGACCGTGTACTTCGTGATGTCGGTCGGAGCGAAGCGACCAGGTCCCTTGGGCTCAAGGTTGACCTTGATCTTCTGCTGATCCTTGTCGGGAATGTTGTCGCCGTTTTCATCTTTCTCGAACTTCGCTTTGATCTTGGTCGTATTGTCGCCAGCCACAGCGGTTGCGGGATCGATGACGGCGCCATTGACGTCTTCCCAATGATCGAACATGTAGTACTGATCCGGAACCGGCGTCGGCGCGGGCGCGTACTGCGTAAGCTTACCACCAACGGGGACGGACGGGAAGAGGTCAGTACCGTTCAGGGTGCCATTGTTACCGGCGACGTATTTCACTTTGATCTTCGTGGTGTCGAAGACGGCCGTGAAGGTGATGTCGTCGGCGATCTTGACTCTCATGACCTGGTTGGCGTTCTTGTACTGGTTGCCATTGTCATCTTCCCAATACTGGAAGGTGAAGCCTTGGTTGGCAGTCGGTGTCGGAACGCTGGTCACGCTCGCACCCGTGCGGACCTTCTGCGTCGTGGTGCCGGCGATCGAGCCGCCCGCGCCCGCGACGAAGGTCACGGTGTGCTGGTTGAGTTCGAACACGGCCGTCAAAGTCAGATCGCTGCTGACGGTGATCTTCTCAACGTCGGCATTGGTCGGGTAGACGGTACCATTCTGATCCTTCCAGCCTTCGAACACGTAGCCGGCGTTCGGCGTGGTGGTCGGGACGCTGGCGGGATGGCCGCCGTACTTGACGACTTCGTTGTTCGGGGTACCGATCGTGCCATTCGGACCGGCGCAGTAGATGATCTTGTAGGAGGCGAGATCGAAGATCGCCGTGATGATCATGTCTCCCGTGATCGGGGCTTTCATCAGGTCGGCGTCCGTGAGGTACTTGTTGCCGTCCTGATCCTGCCAATACTGGAACTCGTAGTTCGTGGCCGGAACCGTCGTCGGGGGATTCGCGATGTTGTCGCCCGGTTTGACGTTTTCGGTCGTCGGGCCGGTCAGGGAGCCGTTCGGGCCTGCGACGTAATCGATCTTATAGGGGGAGAGTTCGTCGAAGTTCGCAGTCAGCGTCAGTGCCTCGCTGACGACGATCTTCTCGACGTCGGCTTTGGTCGGGTACTTGACGCCGTTCTGGTCTTCCCAGTACTTGAACTCGTAGTACTTGTTCGCGACAGGCGTCGGGACGTTCACAGGCGAGTCGCCAGGCATGACGTTTTCATTCGCATTGCCTTGCAGTGTGCCGTTCGGGCCCGCGACGTAGGTGATGCAGAGAGGCTGCTGCTTTGCGAAGACGGCCGTGAAGGTCACGTCGCCGCTGATCTGGAGCAGAGCCAGCTGCGCTGCCGTGTACTGGTTCTTGTCGTTGTCTTCCCAGTAGACGAATTCGTAGTACTTCGCCGGAACCGGGGTCGGGGTATTGGCGAGCGTGCCGCCGGGAGCGACCTTTTCAGAGGAAGCGCCGTTCAGCGTGCCGTTCGGACCCGCGACGTAGTTGACGGTGTAGTCGGGAATCTTGTCGAAGATCGCCGTGAAGGTGATGGGGCCTGTGACCGTCACAGCCTGGATGGCCGCGGCGTTCGCATAGGTCTGACCCTGATCATCTTCCCAATGCGAGAAGCTGAAGCCAGCGGCGGGAACCGGAGTCGGAACCTGCGCCGGGTGGCCGCCCCAAGCTACCTGCTCGGTCGCGTTGCCCTGGAGGGAACCGTTCGCGCCGGCCTTGTAGGTGACCGTCTGTGCGGGGATCTGATCGAAGACCGCGGTGAAGGTCATGTCGCCGTTGATCGTCACAGCCTGGATGGCTGCGGCGTTCGCGTAGGTCTGGCCCTGATCGTCTTCCCAGTGCGAGAAGCTGAAGCCAGCGGCGGGAACCGGAGTCGGAACCTGCGCCGGATGGCCGCCGATCTGGACGGTTTCCGTGGCGTTGCCTTGGAGAGAGCCGTTCGCGCCGGCCTTGTAGGTGACGGTCGCGTTCGGGATGCGATCGAAGATCGCGGTAAAGGTCATGGGACCCTGGATCGTCACAGCCTCGATGGCCGCAGCGTTCGCATAGGTCTTACCAGAGCCGTCTTCCCAGTGCGAGAACTGGTAGCCAGCGTTGGGGACCGGAGTCGGGACGGCTTTGGGATGGTCGCCGTAATTGACCGTTTCGGTCGCGCTGCCCTGCAAGCTGCCGTTGGCGCCCGCAGCGTAGGTGACGGCGAGTTGGTCAAGCGACCATTGCGCGTAAACAGTCGTGATCTGGTTGACCACGAAGGTGTCGTCGAAGGCAGTGCCAGTGCCGTCCTGCGCTGTGTTCCAGCCGATGAAGACATAGCCGGTGCGCTGGGGCGGTGTGGGCATGGCATAACCCATGTCCTTCATGGACTTGCCCTTCGGGACGTTGTTGACGCGGTCGGGGTTGGCCTGAACCGTGGCGCCATTGCCGTCGAAGATGACCGCGTAGTTCGGAACCGAGATGACGGTCGAACCGAAGGTCACGCTCGAGAGGCGTGCGCAGATGTGGCCGTCGCCGTTGTAGTTGACGATCGGGCCGAATCCGGCGAATTTGGTGTCGGTCAGGTTGACGTTGTAGCTGGCAGCCTGCGTGGCGGCGCCCGTCGTGCTCGGGTAGTAGCTGAGCTTGACGCCGAGCTTGGTGGGCTCAATGTCGAGGTCCACGCGGATCTTGCCGATGGGGCTGTTTTTGAGGTCGAAGGTGCCCAGCGAAGTCGCCGTGCCGACGTTGGGGTCAGCGAGGCGCTGGTAGCCGTTCAAGCCGTCATGGAGTTTGCTGGCGTTCGTGCCCCTCGAGATGTCGATCAACTGGACGACACCGTTTGTGGTGCCCTGGCTGTTGTTCGCCATCTTGAAGTTGAGAACGTAGCCCTTCAGGGTGTCGTTGGAACGATCGATGCCGGCATTGACGATGATGCCAAAGCCGTCGAGCGTATGGGGGTTCACCTTCGAGGCGTCGATGTCAAACGCGATGGATTTGAGCTCCGTGGTGGTCACGGGAGCGATCGCCCAGTCGGTCTTAAAGGTTTCGCCATAGCCGAGGAAGGTGATGGTTGCGTTGTTTTTGCTGCCTTCGGTGTAAATGTGCTGCGAGAAGTAAGCCACGCAGGGCGTGTTCAGTTCGCGCGGCGCAGAAGGTGCGAATACTTCGGTCTGGATGCGCGCCTTGTCAGCAGCGGTAGAGAGGTCGTAGAACTTGTTGTTCTTATAGATCTCCCCTTCCTTCCAATAGAAGAAGGGGTGATAGCCGCCATTGGCGTTGACGTCCCAGTTGGAAGGGCCGGTTTTCGGCCAGGCAGCGTTGTAGTAGTGGTCGTAGACGACCCAGTTGCTGAGATCGGAGGGATCGTAGTCCTCGGTCAGCGACGTGCCAGTCGCCGTGACAGCGGCCGGTGCGCGGAGCATCGGGGCTTGCGGGGTGACTGTGCCGGTCGATTCGGAGGGAGTGGTTCCTTCGGGTTGGGTGCCGTCTCTTTCGACGGCAGGCGCGGCGGCATCGGGCTGTGCGAGCAGCACCGGCGCGGCGTCCTCTTGGCCATTTTCCTGCGCGACGGGTTCCACGGCGGGTTGCGCGATGGGTTCCACGGCGGGCTGCGCGATGGGTTCGCCGACGACTTCGGGCGTGGCCGTTCCATCACTCATTTCAACGGGGGCTGCTGATTCGTCAAGGTTCGTAACCAACTGTTCGCTGGGTTCCCCTTCAACGGCCAGAGCCGGCGCCGCTGAGGTAAGGACGGTGCTTATCGCGAGCGTTGTTGCCAACACCGTCGACAAGAGTTTCCTTTCCAACAACTTGCGAAAACTCATGACTTGCTCCTTTGCATGAACGATAGTTCTCATAGATGCTGGCAAAATGAGAAACTATGATAGACGTCTGTTCATTCCGCGGAGAAGAGTTTCAGCATTTCACCGAATCCTCCAATTCCTGGAGAAACGTTGTCCAACGTCTCCTTTCGCTTTGGATTTGTATCCAGTGCCCATTCCTCCCATGGGCTGATTACCGTCCAAAACGAAGCGTGTGTTTTCACCTCCTCTGGCCAGCGGTCAAGAAGCTGTTGCCGGCCGCGCCGATGCATTGCCCCAATAGAAGGCGTGGCAGGCATTACCCGTGCACAGAGTAACGGGTGGTACTCCCGACAGCGACCGCGTCGCGACAGGATGCCTATTGGAGCAAACTGATATCAAACTATTAAAATTGTAGGATATAGTTTTATTTAATTATACCGCTGAAATCATACAGCGTCAATATGTATTTCGCAAAGCAAAAGCAAATTTTACTTTTTTTGCGAACAAATGGTTCTATTGTGATTGTTTTGGCGTATGCACTCCAAAAAAAAGAGATAGCAAGCAATCTTTTTGCAGCAAGCCGAGGCAGCGTAAGACACGCACTCCGACTTTGTTCACCGCATATGCTGAAGCAAATGCCATATGGGGGAGGCTCTATCATGTTGGAATTGCTTGCGTATTTGTCCGATCTCGTCTTTTTCGCGGCGTTTGTCTCGTCCGGAGGATCGTTCCCCGAGCCGCTGTCGCCCGCGGAGGAGCGCGAGTCGCTGCTGGCCCTCCGACAAGGAGACGCCGACGCCCGCGAACGCTTGATCAAACATAATCTTCGCCTGGTTGCGCACATCGCCAAAAAATACGTCAACTCGAATTTCGATCAAGAAGACTTGATTTCAATCGGTACCATCGGTTTGATCAAGGGCATCTCGACCTTCGACCCTGACAAGGGGGCCAACCTCGCCACCTATGCAGCCCGTTGCATTCAAAATGCGATTCTATCACGACGGCTCCGATCGCTATGCAGATGCTAAGAAGCGATCAAGCTTGCATGTCATATATTTCTTGAAATAAAAGAACTTGTTTCCATGCACAAAAGTATCACGAATTTGAGAGGGAAAACGCAGAAAACGCGCTGTTTTTGCGCGCTGTAGAATTTTGCGTGCAATGCCCGATCGTTGGTGATATAATGTAAGCGGCACATATTGCCTTTTTCATGTGCTTATGTATTGAAATAAACCGGATTGCATGTGATATTTACAATACATTTCTATATCTGGGAGGAACGTTGTTTTAAAATATTAGCAGCAAGGCCGTTTGTTTATCCGGATCGGGTAAGAGCCCAAAATCGCCATTTTCCCGCTTGGATCGCGCTTCTTCGATCAAACAAAGCGATTCAGGTTGCCTTGCATGTGTTGCGCTTCCCACAGTTTGACTCGTCACGCGGCAATCCGCTCGCGTGCCACAAGACGGATAGGGTGGATTCCTTGGAACAGATCATCGACGGTCGGAGCGATCAAAATCCGAGCAGCGAAAACAGGACCATTCGGCGTGACATTTTGCGCTTGATCATCCCCATCGCTTTGGAAAACGCGCTGCAAATTCTGGCCAATTTCGTCACCCTGGCCATGGTGGGCCGACTCCTTGCGGCCGACATCGCTGCCTTCGGCGTCGGCGCGCGGATTTACAATACGTGTTTTGCCCTGTTTCGGGGGATCGGCATCGGCGCGACCATCCAAATCGCCACCTATTTCGGTTTGGGCGCCATTGCGAAATGCCGCCGCAACGCCGAACAAGCCTATGCCACCGCTGTCCCTCTGTCGATCGTGCTAGCAGCGCTTTGCGCCATCTTCCCGCGACAGATCGTGCGCGTCCTCACGGACGATCCGGTGCTTTTGGAGAAAGCCGCCGAATTCCTCCGCGTATCCATCTGGGCCATCCCTTTCATGGCGGCCATCACCGTCAACACCGCGGCATTTAACGGCCAAAACGACACAAAAACACCCATGATGATCGCCGGTGTGCTCAACGTGTTCAACGCGGCGGTCAGCTATGTCGCCATCTTTGGCCTGGGTGGATTCGGTGGCTGGGGGCTGTACGGCGCGGCGATCGCGAACGTACTTTCACAGGCATTCGGCTGCATGTTGGGCGTTGCTTTGCTGTATCGGAAAGGGGCGCCCTTTCGCCGCCATGCCCATGGGCTGCGTTTTTTTTCGCCCGATCTGCCTGCGCTGAAGAGCATTTACGCGACCGGTCTTCCCGCTGCCATGGAATCTCTGCTTTGGCAGCTTTCGGCCGTGCTTGTGAGCAAGGTGATACTCGCGTATGGCAGCGAATCCTATGCCGCCTACCAACTGGGCCTGCAAGCCGAGATGTTCACCGAGATGCCCGCCGCCGGTTTTACGGTCGCGGCGGCGACGCTGACGGCAAACGCCATCGCCCGACGCGACGGCGATCTCTACCGCACGTACTTTCGGCAACTCTCCCGCATGGCACTTTTCGTCGGCGCATCGGCCATGGCGCTGCTGCTGGTGTTTCACAATCCGGCGATGCGACTTTTGACCGACAAGCCGGAACTCTTGCGCATCGGTGGGGTTTACCTCATCTATATGGCCTTTTCGCAAATCCCCCAAGTGCTTTCAAAGATGTTCAACGGCGTCATCCGCTCCTCGGGCGGAAAGCGTGTGCCGATGTACATCGTCTTTACAGGCGTTTGGCTCATTCGGGTTCCGCTCGTCATCTTGGCAGGACGCCTTGGGCTCAACATCATTTGGATTTGGCTAATCATCAATTTGGATCAAACTGTGAAACTGCTTCTGAGCTTGCTGTATGTATGGCGCATGAAGCTGCGCCACTACGTTGAGCAACTGCAAGAGGAAGCATTTCCGGTCGAAGGCCGAGAGCCGGTCCAGCAGGCGATCGAATGATGCGCGATCGCGCCCGGCCACGGAGTGCATGAAAAGCCATCTTCCCACGATAAATAGGCCGGAATTCACAATGTATAGGCCTTTTCGACGTTTCTGACCGCGAATAAGGCCTATACAATTGCCGCGCGAGCGCGCCTTTCCGCCGAAGCATTGCGTCCCCCGCCCACTGTCAAAAGTGGCACGAAATTTGCTTCAGTTCCCGTAAGCACACAGAATCGCATTTTGTTTTCCCAACTTCGCCAAATGTTCGAATTCCGCGTCGGATCTCGCGCCTTTGTGAAGACACTACAAATCATTTCAATACGGAGGTAAAGTCATGTCAAACACACCCATCGAAATCGACGCCCTGCCTGGTGAGCGCTGGTTTGCGACCGAGACGCCCTTTGAGGACGAAATCGGCCAGTATTGGGGCGATTGGGGCGTTAGCTCCGAGATTGAGACGCTCCGCGATGTCCTGATGCGCCGTCCCGGCAAGGAGATCGAGAACTTCGACTGGGATGCCGCCCGCTTCAAATGCCAGATCGATCCCGAGGTCTTCCGGCAACAGCACGACGCGCTTGCCCAAGTCTACCGCGATCATGGCGTTCGCGTGCATTACGTCGAGGAACAGCGTGAGGACAGGCCCAACGCCGTCTTCTGCCGGGATTTGGTCTTCATGACCCCCGAAGGCGCCATCGTGACGCGCCCCGCGATCTCCGTCCGCCGCGGCGAAGAACGCTATGCCGCCCAGACATTGGCCAAGCTCGGCGTTCCCATCGTGCGCACCATCAACGGCGAAGGCACGTTTGAAGGCGCTATGGGCATGTGGGTCGATCGCCACACCGTCATTTTGGCATCCGGCGTTCGCACGAATCGCGCGGGCTACGAGCAGGTGGCGTATGAACTGCGTCGCATGGGCGTCACCGACATTCTGCACATGCAGATCCCCTATGGACATGCCCACATCGACGGACTGCTGAACATCGCCAGCCACGACGTCGCGATGATCCACGCCTCGCAAGTTCCCTACGACGTGTGTGACGCGCTGAAGAAAAAAGGCTTTAAGCTGCTTGAGTGCCCCTCCCAGACCGAAGCCAAGCAGCGATTGGCCGTCAACTTCGTGGCCATCAAACCGGGCCTCGTCGTGCAGCCCGACGGCAACCCCCGCAGTCGGGAACTCTTGGAGAAAAACGGCATCCAGGTCATTCCGATCGACATCAGCGAAATCATCAAGGGCTGTGGTGCCATGCACTGCTGCACGGCCTTCCTCAAACGCGGTTAATCCCAACGCACATCGAGCCGCGCCCACGGGCGCCTGAACGTGAAACGTCATCCCATCGGGTCTCTCGGGCAACGCCATGCCCCCGCGAATAAACACGAGTGAACGAGGAGGAAACAATGAAAAAGGCCTTATCGCTATTGCTTGCGTCCGCAGTGCTGGTCTCCCTGTTTTCCGCGTGCGGCGGTAGTCCAGAAAAAGAAGCGGCGAAGACAGACGCAAAAGAGGAAAGCAGCGCCGCGACGAACGAAGCGCCCGCCGCTGAGGGTACAAAAGACGACAGGGTACTCAAAATCCGCCTGAGCACCTCCCTGGCTTCGACCGACTGGGAACAAAACACGACGACCGCCGACTGCCAGGTCATCTGGACGAACGTCTTCGAAGGACTCTACGGCATCAACGAATCGAAGGGCGGCTACTACAAAGAACTGGCCAAGGACGTCCAGCTCTCGGACGACCAACTGACCTACAGCATCACCCTCCAGGACGCCACCTTCCAAAACGGCGACCCGGTGACCGGCGCCGATGTCGAATACAGCTACACCCGCGCCATGGCCAATGAGCGCTGGAACTACCTGACCAACATGATCGCCTCGGTCAAGGCCACTGGAGACAAAACGGTCGATGTCACGCTGAAATATCCCTACTCGCCCATCGACCACACCTTCTTCAGCGTCAAGATCGTCAACCAAAAAGAGATCGAAGCCCAGGGCGACAAGTTTGGAACCCTGCCGCACAAAGCCGGCACCGGTCCTTACTACGTCAGCGAATACAACCCCGCTTCCGGCGTCAAGCTCACGGCGTATGAAGGCTACTGGCGCGGCGTCGCGGACGTCAAGAACGTTGAGTACGTCGTCATCACCGAAGATTCCGCCGCCGTCATCGCGTATGAAAACGGCGACATTTCCTACCTCCACGATGCGCCGACGGCTGAATGGGAAGCTCTCTCCAAAAAGGCCGGCGATCACTGCGCCATGCTCAAGGGCAACAGCATCCGCATGCTGACCATCAACTGGGAATCCAAAAACAACAACGGCATTCTGGCGAACGAACTGGTCCGCAAGGCCATCTTCTACGCCGTGAACAAAGAGACACTGAACCAGGCCGCCACGAACGGCTATGGCGTCGTGACTTCCGAATACATGCCCTCCGAGTACGTCTCCACCTCGCCCAAGGCCGCTGACGGTGGCTTTGAGCTCTACCCGTACAACCCCGAGAAGGCCAAGGAGCTCCTCCGTCAGGCCGGCTTCACCGACGAACAACTGGCCGCCGGCGTTCCGATCGGCACGCTGAGCACCTATGGTTCGGCCACCGGCGAAAAAGCCAAGCAGGCCCAGGTCATCCAGGCCAACCTGGCCGAGATCGGTCTGAAATGCGAAGTCGAAGTCGCGGACGTGTCGATCATCTCCCCCCGTCTGCATTCCTACGACTACGACCTGTCCATCTACGGCGACAGCGGCAACTTTGACTACAACAACATCCGCCAGCAGACCCACTCCGAATCGGTCGGCATGGACGTCGTGCACTTCAACCGCGACAACAGCCCCTTCAACTGGCAGCGGATCGAAGAGCTGATCGACCTCGGCGTCGCCACGAGCGACGTTCCGACGCGTGTCAAGTACTACACCGAGCTTTGGAAGATCGTGCAGGATTCCGCGACCATCCTCCCGCTGATCCACATGCCCGTCGGCATCTGCTGGTCGGAGCAGTTGGATCCCGTCGACCTTTGCCCGACGTATTACCACATCTATTCCTTCAAGTGGGTCAGCTAATTCCGCAACGTTCACGAGCGACACATGACCGTTCCCGCAACCCGCGCAGTTCATACGGCTGCGCGGGTTGCAAAATGCTTCACCAACAGTTGCATTGCAAAACGACTCGAAGCCAAACGGTTGAAAAACGCGAGCATTCCGAAGGAGGGTAGGCAATGCATATTTACATCGCAAAGCGCCTTTTGTTTTTGATACCCACCATCTTAGGCGTCACGCTGATCATCTTCGCCATCATGAATATCACCCCGGGCGATCCGGGGCGCGCCATTTTGGGCGTCAACGCGCGTCAAAGCGAAGTGGACGCGCTCAACGAGGAGCTGGGCTACAACCTGCCCTTTATGCAAAAATACGTAAATTACGTCAAGAACGCCCTGCACGGTGACTTCGGAACCTCCTATTTCACCAAGCAGAGCGTGTTTGCCGAAGTCTGGCCGCGCTATTTGCTGACCATCAAAATGGCGCTGATGGGCGTGGCGCTCTCCACCCTGATCGGCGTTCCACTGGGGATCATCGCGGCGGTCAGGCAATACTCGCTTTGGGACACCATTCCCTCGCTGATCTCCTTTTTCATTGCCGCCATACCGGGCTTCGTGCTGGGCATGCTCTTGCTCTACATGTTCTGCCTCAAGCTGAACTGGCTGCCCTCCTATGGCGCAGACACCCTGAAGCACTTCATCATGCCCACCATCGCCATCGCCATCCCGCCCGCGGCGCAAAACATGCGCTTTACGAAATCCTCCATGCTCGAAGCGATTCGCCAGGACTACGTACGCACCGCGCGCGCCAAGGGTGCACCCGAGCGAACCGTCATCTGGAAACACGCGCTCAAAAACGCCCTCTTGCCCGTCGTCACGCAGATCGGCCTCTCACTCGGCATGCTGATCGCTGGCGCCGTCGTCGTGGAAAAGCTCTTTTCCATGCCCGGCATTGGAAGCCTGATCGTCGATCGCATCAACTTCAAAGATGAGCCGGTCATCATCGCGGGCGTCATTTTGATTTCGGTGTGTTTCACCGTGGTCATGCTGATCGTCGATTGCATTTACGCATTCATCGATCCGCGCATCCGCGCCAAATACGCCAGGTCGAAGGGGTGAGCCGTATGGAGCATGCAAACATGAACGGACAGGCCCCGCTGGAGTCCTTTAAAAAGCAAAGCCAAACCAAAGAGATCTGGCGCCGCTTCCGAAAGAGCAAAGGCGCCGTTGTCGGCCTCGTTCTCCTGTTGATCATCGTCGTCGTGCTGCTGTTGGCCGACGTGATCGTCCCCTATGAGATGGCGACGAAGCAGGATCCGCTCGCCATGCTGAAGCCGCCCTCAGCCGCACACATCATGGGCACGGACACCTTCGGGCGCGACATTTTTGCCCGCATCGTGCACGGCGGACGCACCTCGCTCGTCATCGCGCTGATCGCCACGGTCGCCTCCTGCGTTGTGGGCAGCATATTGGGCGCGATCGCCGGTTACTTCGGCGGCACCGTGGACAGCATCATCATGCGCACGCTCGACATATTCATGTCGGTGCCGGACATTTTGTTTACCATGGCCATCGTCGTGGCGCTGGGCGCAAACTTCACGAACCTGCTGATCGCCCTCACCGTCGCGTATTTTACCAACTATGTACGACTGGTGCGCTCCCAGGTGCTCAACCTGTCGGAGCAGGACTACGTCGAGGCCGCGCGCGCGGGCGGTTCGAGCAATGCTCGGATCATCATGTCCCACATTCTGCCCAACGCCGTCGGCGTCATCATCGTCAACGTCACGCTCAACGTCGCCAAGATCATTCTCTACGAATCCACGCTGAGCTTTCTGGGCCTTGGAATGCCGCCGCCACAGCCCGAATGGGGCCTGATGCTTTCAGAGGCGCGCGAGTACATCCGCAGCTCACCCCATCTGCTCTTTTTCCCGGCGGCTGCCATCGTGCTTTGCGCCTGCTCCGTCAACCTCGTGGGCGACGGCATGCGCGACGCGCTGGATCCCCATCTCAAGTCTTAGGAGGTGGCGTATGCAAGAACCGAACACGGCCGCGCGACGCGATTCTGGCAGCCAGCGCACCGATGTGCTCTTGGAAATCAAACACCTGAAAATCATCTACAAAACCGATCTGGAACTCGTGGAAGCCGTCAACGACATCGACCTCATAATCAAAAAAGGGGGGACGCTCGGGCTGGTCGGCGAGACCGGCGCGGGCAAAACGACGACAGCACTTTCGCTCCTCCGCCTTTTGCCCCATCCCACCGGACAGATCTTGCAGGGCGAACTGCTCTTTGACGGACAGGACCTGCTCCATCTGGACGAACACGCCATGCGCGCCATCCGCGGCAACCGGATTTCGATGGTCTTTCAGGATCCCATGACCAGCCTCAACCCCGTACTCAGCGTGGGCGAGCAGATCGCCGAATGCATCGCGCTGCACAACGAACACCTCTCGGGCGTGGACGTGCAGAAGCGCGTGGAAGAGACGCTTGGCATGGTCGGCATTCTCCCGTCGCGCAAAAACGACTATCCGCACCAGTTTTCGGGCGGCATGAAGCAGCGCGTCGTCATTGCCATGGCGCTGTGCTGCGAGCCTGAACTCTTGATCGCCGACGAACCCACCACGGCGCTCGACGTGACCATCCAGGCGCAAGTGCTCTCGATGATACGGGAGCTGCGCAACCGCCTGGGCACCTCCATGCTGATGATCACGCACGATCTCGGCATCGTCGCCAAGACCTGCGACGATGTGGCTGTCATGTACGCGGGCGAGATCATCGAATCGGGGAGCAAAGAGGACATCTTCCTCGGAGAACGCCACCATCCGTACACGGTCGGCCTCTTCAACTCCATCCCCAACATCGACTCTCCTGCCGATCGCCTGAAACCCATCCCCGGACTGATGCCCGACCCGACCAACCTGCCCGTCGGCTGCGTATTCGCGCCCCGCTGCGAGCACTGCATGGAGATCTGCAAGCGCGAACGCCCCGCCAAACGGCGGTTTGGAACCCATCAACTGCGCTGTCATCTGTTCGACGAGGGAGGCGATCGCGATGGAAACGAATAAAAACGCCACCCCCTTGCTGGAAACCAGGGAGCTGCGCAAGCTGTTCAAGCTCAAGGGCGGCGCGTTGCTGCATGCCGTGGACGGCATTGATCTGCAAATTTTCCCCGGCGAAACCCTGGGCGTCGTCGGTGAATCGGGCTGCGGCAAATCCACGCTGGGACGCAGCATCCTCAAGCTGATCGAGCCCAGCGCGGGGCAAGTCTTTTTCGACGGCGACGACATCACCCATCTGTCCACGCGGCAGATGCGCCCGCTGCGCAAATCCATGCAGATCATCTTTCAAGACCCGTATTCGAGCATCGATCCCCGCAAGTCGGTCATCGAGGTCATCGCCGAATACATGTTCATCCACCGGATCTACAAAAGCCAGCGCGACACCTTCAACCGCGCGGCCCAGCTGATGGATCAGGTCGGTCTCGCGCGCCGCTACGCCAACTCCTACCCCCACGAGCTCGACGGCGGCAGGCGGCAGCGCATCGGCATCGCGCGCGCGCTATCGCTCGGACCCAAGTTCATCGTGTGCGACGAGCCGGTTTCGGCGCTCGACGTGTCCATTCAGGCGCAAATACTCAACCTGTTGATGGATCTGCAAGACGATCTGGGCTTGGCGTATATGTTCGTCACGCATGACCTGTCGGTGGTCAAACACATCTCTGACAACATCATGGTCATGTATTTGGGCAAGTGCGTCGAAATGGCCCCATCCGACGAGCTGTACCGGAACCCGCTCCATCCTTATACGAAAGCGCTTCTCGCCGCCATCCCCAAGCCGATGATCAGCGCCGAAGAAGAGGAGTTCAAACTCATCAAAGGCGAAGTCACCAGCCCGATCAACGTGAAACCGGGCTGCCGTTTTGCTGCCCGCTGCGATTATGCGCGCCCCGCATGCTCACAAGCGGATCCACCGCTCGACGAAGTCGCTCCCAAGCATTTCGCGGCCTGTTACCGGCTAAACGAAATATAAAAGCATGCAGTGTGGCGATTTGCTACACTGCATTTGTTTTCTGGGGCCGCGCAAACGGTCACAGCATCCCAAACGTAAGGAGGACAGCCTCATGGATAGAAATCCCATCGAGCAACAAATCATCGCGGCGGTGGACGCCCAGCGCGACGATCTCATCGCCTTTTTCCGCTCGCTTCTTCAATGCCAAAGCTTCACCGGCCAGGAAGCGGCGGTCGCCCAGATGCTGGCGGACGGCATGCGACAGCGTGGCTTTGCCGACCTGGAGATCGTGGGCGTCTCCGCCGATCACCCCAACGTACTCGCGCGAATCAAAGGGGTGGGGGAGGGGCCGCGCTACACGTTCAACGGCCACTTGGACGTGCTTCCGCCGCAGGACGCCGATCGCTGGGAGCATCCGCCCTTTGCCGCCGACGTCGCCGACGGCAAGATCTACGCGCGCGGCGCCGTCGATATGAAAAGCGGCACGTTCTCATCCTTCTTTGCCGGACTGATCGTGTCGCAGCTCGGCATTCCCCTCCGCGGCGAAGTCCTTTTCACCGCCGTGTGCGACGAGCTGATCTGCGGGAAGAACGGCGTCCAATACCTGATCGATCAGGGCTACATCAAAAAAGAGGGTCCACAGGACTTTGGCGTCAACTGCGAACCCACAAACTTGATTGAAATGAACATGGCGACAAAGGGCGTCTACCGCGTGGACATCACGGTGCTCGGCAAAGGCGCGTTTAACGCCCGTCCTTACCTCGGGATCAGCGCCATCGACAAGGCGAGCAAGCTCATCGCGGCCATCATGGAACTCAACGAAGGGATCCAATCTGGCCCATCCCATGCGCTTTTAGAGCCTCGCAGCGTTTGTGTGGCCATGATCCAGGGCGGCGAAGCTTCTAATACTGTGCCGGACAAATGCAAGCTGACGGTTACGCGCCGCCTGCACCCCGGCGAGACGAAAGAGCAGTGCTTCCGCGATTACGAAGCGATCATCGCCCGCCTGCACACCGAGGACCCAGAGTTCCAGGCGGTCGTGCAGGAGTGGGAGGGCTTCCGCCCGCCGACCGAGCTGCCATTCGACATCCCCGTCGTAGACGCCTTCCGCAAAGCCCAGGCGCGCGTGACCGGCAAAGAACTGCTCCTCACCGGCAGCGAGGGTGGAACGGATGCCTCTCTCGTCGTCGCCCAGACCGGCATCCCCATGCCCGTCTACGGGCCGGGCGATTACACCACGCTGGGGAGCACGGGCGAGTGCGTTTCGATCGAAGATTTCCTCAACGCCATCAAGATCTACGCGCTGACGATCTATTACACGCTGGGCGCATAGCCCGTGCGCGCGGTTCAATCGGCTTTCGGAACGAGTTTGGCGAATACGACTGCGCGTTTTGTCAGGTCGGTCTTGGCGCAGGTCGAAAGCAAAAGGAGGCGGTCGTTTTGCGTCATCCCGACGTCCCGGTATTGCGAAGCGTTTGCTTTGATCTCCTCCAAGAAGGCTTGCTTCTCGTTGACTGAAACGAACGCATAGGCGTAGAGCGGGCTGTATTCGGAGATACGCGCTGCCGCAAATACCTCCAACGCATACACGCCTTGCGGCGTATACAGCGTTCCGGTCCGGTGCGAATCCCAATACGCTTGTTCTTCAAAACGATTCAGGCTGGCAAACATGCGGCCAGAGCGCATGTTGTGTCCGTAGAGGATGCTTTGAAAGCCGGAAAAATCCGGCTGGTTGCGGTAGTCGAGAAAAATGGCTCCGTTGCGGTTGGCTTTGCCGTTGACGTCGTGCTCGATGTAGGTCTCGTTGTCCGCCGCTTGCACGACGGGGTAGTCGATGGGGGTATCGTCGATCGTGATCCAAGCTACCATGGCGGGGTTTCGCTGCACGAGCGCCGGAAAGTCGGATTGCTGGCCGGGCTTTTGGCGCAGGTCGCTTCCGTCATCCTCGTCCGCATCGCGGGCGCCGACATCCGGCACTTCGGTTGTTTGCAGGGGCGTGGAGCTGCTTTCGCTTGTAGCCGAATCGGTCGCCGTTTCTCCTTCGTTTGCGGTTTGCTCCGGCTCGACGGGCAGCACCTGGGGTTTGGCCGACGATTGTCGATCGATCTCCAAGTCCTCGTTGTATTCGACCCGCCGCGTGCGAAGCATATAGGCGGCAAGCAGCACAAGGAGGGCGAGCGAGAGGACGAGCAATGTCGCTGTGAAACAACGCTTCATTGCGTATTTCCCTTCATCATTGCTTGAGGCCGAAATACACCGCATCGATTCCGGGCAAGATGGTCCCTCCAGGAGGGTTCTGGTTTCCCCAAAACGCGGTACGGTAGCTGAGGCCCATCGTTTCGATCGCTTCAATGCGGACATCGATCTCGAGATCGGCATTTTGGTATTCGCTCGAAAGCGAGGGATCCAGCGTCACAGCTTGGAACAGCAGATCGCTGGTAGCGGTCGGGCTGCCTGCGGGCCCGAGTGTCTTGAGGTAATAGTAATACCCGTCGCCTCCGTCACGCCAAGTCGTGTTGTTGAGTCCGATCAGGTGTACTTCCTTTCCGATGCTGGCCGGCAGAGGTTGTCCGTCTTTCGAGGTCATCACCGGAAAGACCATGAGGCGCACGAAAATATCGCGTTTGCCCGTATTCGTTGCGCCTACTTTTTTGACGATTTCGTCGTTCGGCTCGACGGGGTCATCCGGCTCATGGAAAATGTCGACGGCCGACGCGTGCAGCTCCGGATCCTCTGCAGAGAGCCGGTTGCTGGCAGCATCGAACGCTCGAAGCCATGACATTGTCCCTTTGACAAGGTATAGGCCCAAGAGCGCGAGCATGAGTGCGAGCAGTGCGGAGGCCAATATCAAAGAGGTGCGCATGCGCGGGTGGGAGCGCCTCTCGTGTTCATGTGGATTCATATACTCACCTAGTTTGATTCGCGTGTCCCGCGGTCAGTGAAATGGTTTCCCGGATCCGTTCCGGATATGTATGCGAGGTATTTTAGAAAACCGAAAAATGGAACAATGGCAGGGCGTACTTGTTCATTGGTTTCGCTCGTTTTGCGCCTTCCTGCGATGAGCAAAGCCAAACGTGATCAAGGTCAAGAGTGCCAAAGACGCGGCGGCGTATTCCAAAATGTGTTCCGAGACATCGCCCGTTTTTGGCGGCGTGCTTGTTTCGTCCTTGACCGCGATAAAATTCCAGCCGACCTCAGCGACGCTTTTTGCGTGAAAGCGTTCGGAGGGCAAGTTCTTGTCCAGCTCCAGATCGATGGTCATCGTCCTGACGTCACCGGAGGCGTAGACGCCTAAATCGAGGGCATTGTTGATCATATCGACCCCTTCGTCCCCACGGACGCGCCCACGGTAGAGCGTTTTGCCTTCGAGCTTCAACGTCAAATGGATAGAGTTGAGCAGGTCGATGGGACCGGTTGCGAAAAGGGGGGTTGCCGTCATATGAAGCCGAAATCTTCCTTCCGGCTCATTGTTCTGTATGGTCAATACCTTGTGGATTTTGTCACCGGCTTGCATGTCGGTGCAATAAATAAAGTACTCACCGTTCGCCGTAACGTGCACACCATCGCTGTCGCCGATCAAAAAGCCACGCGGGAGCTCGCTCGATGATGCGGCCAGCGCGGGAAGCACAGCGAGCAAAGCGCACAGCAGTCCGGCCATTATGATGCCACGCGTTCGTTTGATCCGCATTTTTTCACCTGACATATTGAAGGGAGTGGCAAAGCTTCTTCACAAAAGTATGAAGAAGCTCCACCATTATGAGTTTCGCAAAATTGAGAAAAGGGCGTTCAACTCCTGTCCGCTCAGTTCATGACTGAGACTGACAGGCGTGACATGCGCTTAGACGGCGCAGAACGGTTTGAGTGCGTTGTAGAGCGGGCCAGTCGTGACACTCCATGCGCCTGCGAGGGCCGCTTCGGTGTTCTGGATGCCTTCGAGCAGGACGTGCAGGTCGAGCTCCATCAGAGCGTATTCGTTGCCGCAGGTCGGATCCAGCGTGATGGTGTCGAG
Source organism: Eubacteriales bacterium (assembly GCA_031553675.1). Taxonomy (GTDB): domain Bacteria; phylum Bacillota; class Clostridia; order Christensenellales; family CALWSW01; genus JAVBLF01. The sequence continues at coordinate 36,355 of JAVBLF010000033.1, forward strand.
CAGCAGCGGAGCCGTTTGGCCCGGAGCGAGCTTGCCAATGAAGTAGAAGTAGCCATCCGCGGGATTGTACCACCAGTCGCCGGTGTTGATCGTGGCGGAAACCTGGCCGTATTTGATGTGAATCAGGTTGTCAGCGACGAGGTTGGTCGGGAGGTTGGGCGCGACCGTCTGGGGCGGCGTGACTTGCGTTCCCTGGGTCACGTATACGTTCTTGCCAGCCCAGTCGGCTTCGGTCGTGACTTTGGCGTTGTAGTAGTAGTATTGGATGTTGGTGACGTCCAGTTTTTTGTTCGGGGCTGTGCCCGTCCAAGCAAAGTCGGCGGTCATTTTTTGTGTGTCGCCGGGCGCGGGTTCGTAGTAAATCACGAAGGAATCCACGGTTTTACCGCCGGGCGCGCTGACCGACTTGCGCAGGACATGGACGTTGCTCGGCAGGGACGCGGACAGATCGCCCGCGGGCACGGCTGACCAGCCATTCGCAGAGCTAAAGGCTGCGTTGTTGACGTGCACGGGGATGCTTCCCGCAGCCGGTGCCGAAGTGGACGTTTGCATTTGGCCGTTGTTGGGAAGCTTCTTGAGCACTTCTTCGAACGAAATGCGGACGAAGGCATCCGACTGGCCGTTGTTCACGGCAGACACGTTTTTGAGAATTTCCTGTCCCGGTACCCAGTCTGTCGGCGGATCGAAGGTTTCAACGATGTTGACCGTGCCGTCGATGCCCTGGCCTGTCTCGAAGTGGTTCTTTTTGCTGTCCTGCGCCACGAACCAGGCGAATGTGGCAGCAATGGTGATGACGGCTGACAAAGTGACAGCTGTGATCGCGATGAGTTTCCTGGATGGTTTCATGTTAATTTTCCCCCATGGTTTGTATTTCATTGGAATGAACTGTGGGTAAGAACTTGCTTAGGTGCAGAACTGACTGCCATCGCCGTATTCCTGCACGGCATATGGATCCTCCTGCTTGTGGCGTTCAGTGTGCCGCGCTTTCGAATGCCGTCTGCGTCGACCTCCCTTCTTTTTGCTTTCGGCGAGCATATTGAGAGCGAATATGAAGCAAAATACGCTAACCAGCAGGACGATGACCATCGGCAAATGTTTTTGGATGTAGTCGACGGCGAAGCCCAGTTTGGGGACCGAGTAGCGGACGACGCCTATCAGCCTATCAGCGTGAAAGGGTGGGTCATTCGTGTTGTTGGCGTCCCCTCGTGTGACAAAAAACGGTCCGGATTCTCCGTTCAGCGTCGATTGAATATCGACAACGCGGTGGGTCAAATACGACGTTTCGTCTTCGCCCGGCACATAGGTGACGATGTCTCCGATGCGCACCTGGTCGGGATCGACGATCCGAACCAGTATGGCGGATCCGGCCGGAAACCCTTTGGTCTGGCCCACGACCTCCGCTCCTGCTTTGCTTTCCATGGAATGCGTCAGGACGTTGTAGATGCGGTAGCCGAAGAGCGATTTTTTTTCGTTTGTGCTGCGCGCGAACAGGATGGCGCCTCCCAGCATGGCGGCAATCGCCAGGTAGAAGACCAAGCCGGACAGCACTTGTTTGGCGCGCTGCGCTTTTCGTCGTTTGCGGCGGCGCGAAGTCGCCCGGTGCTGTGGCGTGTCCCCATGGGCTTCGTATCGCGCGTCTTGGAGGCTTTCCGTTTCCGGTGCGCCGACGCCCGATCGGGGTTCGTCCCGACAGCCACCATGGCTGTGTCGGCTGAGGCCGTCTGGTTTCGGCCTCCTGTGGTGTCGTTGTTCCATAAAGCAGTCGCTTCCTTTTCCGGCCCTGTTTCCTTCGCACTTTTGAGCCAGAATGAGAGAATATGTACGAAATATATCTTGATGTTTTTGTAGCGTCCGGCCTTCTCCAAGGCATCCCGCTCGAGGAATTCGATCGCATGCTGCAAAGCACGAATCCCAGAATCCAGGACTTTTCCAAAGGCCAGGTCATTTACGAAAAAGGCCAGCCTTTTAAAGAGTTCGCGTTCATCCTTTCTGGACGCGTGGACGACATTGAGGTCAAAAAGTCGGGAAACCGTGCGCTGATCGAGACGCTCTATCCAGGTCAGGTCATCGGTCTGATGCGGTGGTTTTCCAGCTACGACAAGGTAGCGCCCACACAGAGCATCGCCCAGTGCGATTGTAGCCTCATGTTTTTTAGCATCCAGAACCTCGTGTCGCCGCCCGAGCCCATTGCTGCCTACAAGCAGCAATTGACCGTCAACTTGTTCCGCAAAGTGTGTGACAGGGTGGCGACGCTCTTCGATTCGCTTTATTTTCTGCGCTCTCGCACCATACGCGAGAAGATTGCCATTTTTCTGTACAAACAGGTGGAGGAAGAAAACAGTTGCACCATCTTCCTGAAATACAGCCGTGATGAACTGGCAGATTACCTGTATGTACCGCAACCGTCGCTTTCCCGTGAACTCGCCAGCATGAAGGCCGAGGGCATCATTGACTTCTATCGGGAAACAATTCGCATTCTGGATCTCGAGAAGTTGCGCAGTTGTTTTTGAAGGATTGGAAGGCCAATGACGGAAAACACTGACCTTCACGCATAGAGGAGAATCCTTCCTTATCTGGCCAGGCCCGAAAGCCGGCCAAGTAAGAACTTCATATCCCTAGCGGCGTTTGCGTTAGCGGCAAACCGCACCGTTAGGGGCGCATTTGCGCGGCAAAATCGTAATATCACGGTGCGACAGGGGGGCTGGGAGGCAGCTTGACGCCGTCTACCTTGCCAAAGCGGTTGATCGCCGTATCCCAATCATAGCGGTGGGGTTCTTCCGTCACGGGCTCGAGGAAGATGGTCGCCCAAGCTTCCGGCCCGTTGCGGTAGTCGACGATGATTTTGCCGCTTCTGCTGGTGCCCGGTCCAAAACTCGCATTCCCATCGACGTAGGAAACGTCGTGGCCGACGTACTGGTAAAACTGCGGAAGGATCGGATACAGTTGGAAGAACTTTTCCACCGGTACCGAGACGCCAAACAGATAGTCGCTGTAGGGTACATTGCCGACACCGGACAGACAGGTTGCCGCCGTGATCGACTTGACCGTGCCCAGCGCATCGTAGTTTGCCATGCGGATGAAGCCGTTTTGCGGCAGCGCGATCACGGAGGTCGTGCGGTTCACGATCACTTGCCGGACGTGCATGATGTAGTCCCTGTCGGCCTGCACGATGAGGGTGATCTCGATGCTGCGCTCCATGTCGGGAAAGCTTTCGTTCCGGATATTCGTTGCCGTCTGGTCGAACGCGAGGTGGTAAACGCCATTCCCGTCCTGGGTGATCTGGTAGTTCTTGTTGACGATGTGGGCAGGTGCATAGGAGTAGGACGGGTCGTTGACCAGCTCGTTGCGGTAGGTATACGGGATCTGGAATTGGAAGCCGCCGAGTGAGCCGTTTTTCGTCAAGTCGAACAAATCGTCCTGGTTTCCGTAGGTGTGGATTTTGAACCCGAGCACCTGCGTCTTTTGCGGGTCGTTGACCTTCCAGGACACGACGCCCGGTTTCTGGTAATCGACCGTGATCAGATCGGTATCGGACGTCGCGAGTGAAAGCGGATTTGCCTTCTCTCTCGCGTCGATCGACATCGCCCAGTTGTTGGGGGTACCGTCGGCGTTTTCCACGCTGATCTTCAGCGCCAATGGCGCGTTGATGACGTTGATCGTCTTGGCTGCCCGCATGTAGCGTCCGTCGGGCAAGATCCAGAAGTATTCCAGCAAGTACCGATCGGCGTCAGCCGCTTCGAAGTGGCGCTTGCCGTTCCATTTGTCCTGGAGTCCCGGATCCGTGGGAGCTTTGCGCAGCGGCAATTCCGCGCCGGTGTACAATTGACCGGTCGTCGGATCGATGCTGGTGACCGGAGAAATCACGGTTTCCATCGTGCTTCCCGCCGCAACGTGCCCGATATTCACATTCGAATAGAGGTCATCGCTCGTGGGAAAGCTGGGTGGAACCACGCTCTGGAAGGTCACCTGGGATAACGACAGCGGGAGATCGGGGTAGACGCCCAGCGTCAGGTCGTTCGGATTCATGGCCATACGTGGGCCTGTCGAATACACGAAGCGCACGTCGTCGGCATGGTCGTAGAGCATGGTGCTCGGCACCGTTTGAGAAGCGCCCGCCGTCAAGTTCATCGTCGGGATGATGCGCAGGCGGCGGCGGCCCACGCTGCCGTTCACCGTGACATCGACTTCCAGCCACTCCGTACCGGGAACGAATTTGCCCGCGTACCAAACTCCGTTGGATTGGGCCAAGTTCAGCACCGGCATGGTGATATTGGCAACGGTGCTCGTCACGCCGTCGCTTTGCCACCTACTGCGCGCGTTGCTCGTCATCTTGAAACGCGCCGTGACGTCGCGGACGGTGTCGTAGCTGGTCGTGGGGAGGTCGTTGTTTTCGAAATCCTTTTCCCAGGCGTCAAGATGAACCGTGGAAACCGATGCCTGCGAGAAGGCCCGCACCAAATCGCGCGTTTCCGGCGCGAAGGTACTTGCATTGATGAAGACGTTCAGCTGAGGATACATCCCGTCTTTTGTCATCACCCATTCAGGCACTTGATCGCTGCTGAAGCCCAGAAAACCATTTGCGCCGGGATCGCTGTCAAGGCCGGAATACAGGGTGCCGTTTTTGTTGGTATCATCGGTATAGACGCCGTTGACACCACCGACCGTCTGGCTCGAACCGGAAGCCCATTCGCGCATCGCGGTCGTCTGCTTGTCGTAATAGCAGTTGGTGAAGCTTGACGTGGTGGACGAAGTTCCATAAAAGCCACCAACGTCCTTAAAGGTCGTGCGCCCGGGTGAGACGTCCGTGTCGATCGCGCCGACTTCGCCGGCCGCATAGCAATTCTTAAAGGTCGTGGGAACCAAAATGTTTCCGACGAAACCGCCCAGCTTCGACCCACCGTTGCGCATGCCGACGATGGTCGTCGAATAGCAGTTGGTGAAGGTCGAATAGGTGTTGTTGTCGCGCTTGCTACTGAGGGCAACGAAGCCACCCAAGGCCTCGTATCCCTCGACCGATCCGGACGAATAGCAGTTGACATACGCGGTTTGCGCGCAATAGCCCTCAAAGCCGCCCGTTTGACCTGCACCGAACACTTTGTTATTGGTAAAACAATTGCGGATGGTACAAACATAGTCGTTGCAGGACGAAAAGCCGCCCGAGTGTCCGCCTGCGGAGATGATCACGCCATCGATGGCAAAGGAGTTTGTGATCGTGCAGTTGTTCGGAATCGCGATCGCGCCCCCCACGTGGTTGATGCCGTAGACATCCGTGTTTTTGATCGCGATCCTGTCGAAATTGGAGTTGGTGGGCTGGGCCACCAAGGGTGCCGTGTTTTTCCCGACAGACGTGGCATTGTTGAAAAACAAGGAGTCTTCGATCGTCACGTGTTCTGCCGTCGACCCTTGAAAGAAGATGAACAAGCCACAGTCGCGGCCACCGTCGGTCACGAGTTTCGCGGACTTAAACGTCACATCTCGAACGGTACCGTTTTTGAAGGTGACGATCAACGCGCTCTTGTACAAGCCAAGGTTGTAGATCGTCTTGTTATTTCCATCGATCGTGACCCCTGTAAGGGTCGGCAAACCGGTGGACCAGTTCTCCGTCGCGCCGTTGAGGTCGAGGTTTCGCATGAGCTTGATCGTTTGTCCGGTCGTGGCTTTGTCCATTGCGTAGCGGAACTGCTCACCGGACCAGATCTCGTAAACCGATCCAGACAACCATGGGATCATGGTTTCATTGCCGCGCAAGCTTGGGGCGGTCGCGTTCGGCGGGGCCGAACCGCTGGACGGGCCCCCACTCCAAGGCACCAAGCCTTCTAAAGAGGTGTTGGTCCATCGGAAGGTATTGCGGCTCTTCATCCATTCCTGGTTGAGATAGTCGATCCAATACCCGGGAACGCTGCCGGAGGACAGATAGGGATTGGCCGTCGTCGGACTCCCGATCGTCGGAGCGTAGGTATTCATGATCGTGTTCATGTTGAGGTCGTTTGAGCCCGGCGCAGACGCGCCCAGGAGCTGCGCGGCGCGCATACCGACGGGCTCTCGCCATTCGGGTGGAAGGCTGTCGTCATCCGCTTCTTCCCCTTCTGGCGGAAGACTCTCCGCGGCGGGTTCTTCCCCGTTCGGCGGAAGGTCGATTTCAATTGGCTCTTCGCCGTCCGGTGGAAGATCGGGGTTGGTCGGTTCTTCGCCGTCTGGTGGAAGATCGGGGTTGGTCGGTTCTTCACCGGCTGGCGGAAGATCCAGATCGGTCGGATCTTCGCCGACCGCCGGAGGATTCGATTCTTCCGGGTTGCCATTCGGATCCTGCGCTTGGAAAGGATCTTGCCCTTCTGGCAAATGGGGGTCTGGCTCCACACCGACCGCCGGTCCTTCGCCAGGGTATTCCCCTTCCGCCCAGGTCGTGGGGTCGGATCCACCGTCATATTCCGCATAACCCGAGAGATCGGTCACTTCGCCGGTCTCTCCTTCGATAAGCTGTTCTGACGCTTCTCCGGTTGTGCCGTCAATGTCGAATATTTCGCCTTCGCTGAATTTTCCCTGCAAGGCTGAGAGCGCGATGATGCCAACGATCAATGCAAGCGAAAGCGTCAGCGCCAAAATCTTAAAATGTTTTCTCAGCTTCTGAATGATACTCACCCCCTGCGCTGCCTCGAGCGCAATGATACTCTTTGTACAGGAACCATTCTAATATGTTGGAGGCAAAAAGCACATAACGTATGTTACGATTATTTTTCATATTATTACAAAAGTACAGTATTGAATTTATCAAAGAGTGGAGAGGCAACGCCAGTATCTGTGGAAAAGATTCCCATGGAAGGGTCAGCAAAAAGCGAGGGTCAGTTAGCCCTCGCTTTTTTTTAATTTGTGTTAGCGGTCGATGTTTTCACAAAAAATGGAAATTTCGGAACGGAGCGGGGCGCTTACCTAAACCCCGAATGATCCTGCTTTGGGGATGCGCGACGCACTATCCACGTTTTGACACGTTTGCTGTGTTTTTGTTTCAGTACAAGCGGAAGATCGCATCGTTTTCGACGCCGTTGGGCCGCCAGTTGGCGCAGACGTATATCGTTCCGTTCGGGGTGATGCACATGTCTTGGATCGCATACATTGTCGTCGTCGCCAATCCGGCGTCGGAATGGATGATTCTTTCCGGACTATAGGATTTGTTGTGCTGGATATTGTCGCTGAGGTCGACAACTTGGATCTGGTTGGCGCGCGCATGGTTTGGATCGTTGTATTTCGAGTTTACAACATAAAGTTTCTGTGTCGCGCCGTGATAGTAGATGTCCTGTCTGAGATAATCCCGAATGCGTGGCACCGAAAAGACTTTTTCGACCGAGATCTCGCCGTTTGCCTGCAAGGAAATGACGGCGAACAACTCCTTATATTCCGGGTACTCGTCCAGCCTTTTTTCCGTGCCAAATCCGCGCATGAGGAACTTGCCGGGGGCATAGCTCGAGATCGAGCGCACGTCCAGATCGATGTACGTCGTCGTGCCGATCGAGACATTCTTCATGACAAACTTTCGTTCGATGGTTCCCGTCAACGAAACCTCGAACACCTGCGAGCCTTGTCCGGGTTTTTTCATGGTGGCGATGATGAGCTTTCCATTGCTTAAGGTCATGCCGTTCAGATGGCCCGTCGTCTCGCAGACACTACCATCGCTGTTTTTCAATGGATAGGATGTCATGACGGGGGTCTTTGTGGTAAAGTTTTTGATTTTCTGCAAAACGGCATACTGGCCGAGCGAGCCGTCGTTTCGGATTTTGAGGCAATAGGCGTCGGAGCCGATGATTTCCAGCGCTGCCATGCTGTAACACGTTTTTCCCGGTGCAGCGGATTGGGTCGGCACATTGACGATGCTGGACTGGTTCATCGTCACTTCGACGGGCGCGATGGCAGCGGCGCTCTGGTTGGCCGTCGCATCGATGTAGGACTGTGCGACGACCTCGGGATCCTCTTGCTCGACAAACTCGTTGAGGTCGCCATTCTGGTTTTGGCCCGCTGCGTCCTGTTCGCCTTCGACGGCGAAGACGGCGGGACAGAGTGTGGCAATTGTGAGACAGAGAACGAGAATGAGGATGAGCTGCGATGGGATTCGCTTTCGTTTCATAAACATGATCAAACTCCCTTCATGTCAAAACAACAAATGGAATCTTGCGGCGAACGGGGACACATGTGTCAGGCTGTGGCTTGTATCGCATCCATCACCTCCAGTGAAAATCATAACATTGTTTTTTCAATACAGCATATTAAAAATATATGCATACAGTATATCAATGCTTTATTCGAATAGCAAGTATACAAATCGAAATGCCGTTTAGGAGATCGCCGGACGCCCCTGAACAGAGGCAACAACACCCCAACACAGGCGTTAAGCGCCTTGCGATGGGGCGAAGCTCATTCTTTGACTCGGTCTACAGTTTGTGTGATTTCGTTTGTGAATAGATAAACGCAAGCAATTTGTGTCGAAACGTTCTCGAAACAAGAATTGATGCCCGTGTAACGGAATCGGGCCTAGCCGCTGCGACGCGCTTCCCATACAATGGGCGCAAAGGGGATTGAGATGCGCGCTCTCAAAACGCCCCCCTACACATAGAAGGAGGCGCAAGATGAAAAACATGAAAAAGGGCACGCTCTACGGGGTGTTGTCCGGTGTTACCTGGGCCATCAACGCATTGCTGTTGTATAACGTCCTCAATCTGTATGTCGCCAGCAAGGGAGACACAAACTCATTCACCGGATGGATGTTCGTGATCACCTGCGCCCTCGTGATTGCACTCGTCGACTCCTGCATGGCCTTCATTTCTGAACTCATCATACTGGCCAGGATGAAAAAACTGGGCGAATTCTGGCACACCCTTATGAGCAAAGACTCGGTCGCCGTCCTGCCGGCCGCCGTGTGTTCCGGCATATTCGGCGCCGTTCCCTACGTCATCGCGAGCAGCTACAATTCCCCCTTGGCGCTCACGCTCTCCACGGCGTTTCCGGCCATCGGCGCGCTCGTGGCCGTCGTTTGGTTCAAGGAAAAACTGACGAAATTTAAATTCCTGGGCATCTTGATCACCATCATCGGCGTCGCCGTCATGACAGGCTTTGGCGAGCCCGTTCCGTGGTTCGTCTACATGATCGCGCTCGTTCCCGCTTTTGGCTATGCCTTCGAAGGGTTGTTCGGCTACAACGCCATGCGAGGCGACATCCACCCCGAAGTCACGACGGTCATGCGCCGCGTGTACTTCATCATTCTGTTCACGATCATGATCCTCATCTGCTCCCTTATCACCCGAGATTTCGGTTACATATTCGACCTGATCGGGAGTTTCGAGATGAACGCCGAAGTCTTCCCGGCCTTCACCGGCCTCGTGGGGAACAAGGCAGCGATTTGGATCATCCTCTTCATCGGATCCGCCAACTCCGCGCTCTCCTACGCGGTCTGGTATTTCTCCATGGTGTACGGCGGCGTCGGCACGGCCCAGGCGCTGAACATTACCTATTCGGCCTTCCTCGTGGTCTTCCTCATGCTCCCGCCGTTCCGGGTCATGCCCGGCGTCGGCACCATCCTGGGCGTCGTCGTCATCATCATCGGCGCGCTGATCGTGTCCTACGAAAGCATCAAAGCCGACCGAGAAAGCGCGGGCAGTTGAAGCTCGGCAAGTGTTTGCATCACAACGTGTGTTTAAAAACCCCGAAATTTTGTTGCTAGCAATCTGAAAGGTGGTCAGAAACATGGCAGAAAAATTCGTTACCATCCACACCGAAGACATGCTCAACTACAAGAAGTCCTCGACATCCGAATTGGGTGCCGCCTACGTCAAGGCGCTCCAACAGCTCGACGGGGCGACCGAACTTTGCGATGACGCGAAGGAGCACTACTACTTCACGCTGATCTCGGAGATCCTGGAGAAAAACTACGACATCGGCAAACTTTCGGAGCTGTATCAGATCTTTGGCGGCTACATCAACACGACCTTCGGCATTTACACCATCAAGGACGGCGAGCGCCAGACCTGGCTCTTCCGCATGTACAAACGGGGCAAAGATCTCGATTCCCTGATCTTTGAACACCGTCTGCTTCGGCACGCGCGGGAGAACGGCTTCAGCTTTGGCGCGGCGCCCATCGACAACAAGGACGGCCTGACCTACTGCCGCGAAAAAGTCGTCTTGACCGACGGCGAAGACGACTATCTTTTCGCCGTGTTCAACTACGTCGACGGCGATGTGCGCTACAATTGGATCCCCAACTGGGCGGAAGAAGGCTTGCAAGACGCGACGATCGTTTCGGCCGCGCGCTGCATGGCGGAATTCCACAGCTCGACGAACGACTTCGACCCCCAGGGCCTGCACGGCGACAACATCATGGACAGCGAAGACAGCCCCTGCAACGAATTGATCGGAAAGTTTCCCAAGACGCTACAGGGCTACCGCAAAGTCTACACCGAAGCGGGCCTCGACAACGTGTTTACGGAGTACTTCGACTCGGTCTGGGATCTCTTCAATAAAATGTGTACCCTGTCCTACATCCCGCCCGAAGACTACGCCCAAATGCAGATCAACCCCTGTCATTGCGATTTCCATGCCGGCAATTTTAAATACCTTCCCGACGGCACGATCTGCGGAAGCTTCGACTACGACATGGCCAAGTTCGATTCCCGCCTCTTCGAAATCGGCCTTGCCATGCACTATGTATTTGCATCCTGGAAGATGCCCACAAAGGGCGCGATCCGCCTCGATCGCATGGAACGCTTCATCCGGCTCTACGACGAAGAAATCGTGAAAATCGGCAAGATCCCGCCGCTCTCCGATTTGGAAAAGAGCTATCTCTACGAAGCGCTCGTCCAGGGCACGGCCTATGTCTACGGCTGGACCACATCCGCCGTGGTCTACGACACCACCCTCAACCCCCACGAGTACCTCTACTATTCGCAGCACTTCGTTGCCTGCATGCAATGGCTCGAAGCACACGAAACCGAGATACGCGAGCTTGCCAAACGGCTGTAATGGCCGCCCACGCAAGAAGAAGCATCGACACCTTTAGGAGGTAGCACGATGAATTTGGCAGGACAGGTACAAACCCTGAGCAAAGACGAGATGCAGCGCGTACACGACAGCGCGTGTAAGCTGCTGTCCGACAAAGGTATGGTGTTCGAGTCAGCGGACGCCCGCGATCTGCTTCAGAAACACGGCTGCACGGTCGAAGGGGAAACCGTTCGCATCCCCAAAGACTTGGTTGAGGCCAGCATGCGCCAGTGCCCGAGCACCTTTGTGCTCGAAGCGCTTGACCCGAAATACAACGTGACCGTCGGCGACGGTATCCTCATTCATCCCGCAGGCGGCGAAGTTTTCGTCCTCGATCACGACGGCACCCGGCGCTCGCCCACGATGAAGGATTGCGGCAACCTCCAGACGCTGTATCAGCATTGCGAAAACGTCAACATCGGCGGTTTCCAGCCGCTGAGCCCCAATGACGTTCCCGAACGGATGAAAGGGCTCTACCTCACGCTCAACGCCATGCAAAAATGCGCCAAGCCCATCTTGAGCCCGATGGAGCTGGAGACGATCCAGAAAAAAGAAGAAGTCCTCCGCCTGTACAACATGGCATTCGGCAAGGACGACTACCTCGACAATCACTATGTCACCTGGCACGCCGTTTGCCCGAACTCGCCTTACGTCATTTCGGAATTCGCCTGCGATGGCATCAAAGTCTACGCGGAACACAACCAACCCGTGCTCGTGGTATCTGCCCCCATGAACGGCATCACCTCGCCGATCTACCTGATCTCCACGGTCATTCTCTCGATCGCAGAAATGCTGGCGTGCGCCGTCTACGCGCAGTTGATCAAGCCTGGCGTGCCTGTGATCATGTCGGCTTCGCTGACCTATGGCAACCTGCGTTACGCCTCCTGGGAATGCGCCAGCCCCGACACGGCTACCATGCTGGCCACCTCGATCCAGATGTTCAAGAACTACTACCACCTGCCCGCGCGCGCCCAAACCGGCGTCACGAGCTCGAAGATCTGCGACTACCAGGCCGGCATGGAAACCATGCAGAGCTTCCTGTTCTCGGCGCTGGCTGGCGTCAACTTGACCAGCCAGACGGTCAGCTCGCTTGCGGGACTTTTGACCTCCTCCCTCGAAAAAACCATACTGGACGACGAACTCATCAGCCGCGTCCGCTGGATGGTCGAGGGCATTCGCCTCGACGAAGAACAGTGGGATCTGACCGAACTGCTCGAAGCCAAGCCCGGACAAGACTTCCTGATGGCCGACAGCACGATCGAGCACATGCGCGATTTCTGGCAGCCGACGGTGTCCGACTGGCGCAGCATCGAAGCCTGGGAAGACGCGGGCAAAAAGGATGTCACGCAGATGGCGCACGAAAAAGTCCGCAGCATACTCGAAAACGCCCCCGAATCGCTGCTGGACAGCGCATTGGAACAAGACCTCACCGGCTACATCAAGAGCGTCGAAAAAAACGCATAAGCGTCACGCGCAACAGAACAGCGCCCCCAAATCGAGGGGCGCTGTTTGCATCGTGGTTTATCCGAATGCGACTTGGGTTCCGTCAAAGGTCAGAGCTTCGTTGGCCGAGGGGAAGGTGAACGCCGCCTGCGAAATATAGGGGCTCTTGACGCGGTTCTTCTGCAATTGGGCTTCCGTCATGGTCGTTTTGACCATGTAGAGGGTTTCATTGCCCAGCATGATGCGGTAGACGTCGAAGGTCGAAGCGCCTTTGGGTGCGAGCACATCGTCTTTGCAGATTGCGTACTGAATGAAGTAGAACACTTCGCCCGCCGCGACATCGAGCGCGCCGATCTTGCGGTCGTATTTCGTGATGTCCCAGTTCTTGTAGTACCGTTCGTAGTCGATTTTGGCGTCGGTGAAGGGGTTGATGTAGTAATCGACGTAGAAGCGCCCCGCCCGGAGGTTATATCCGCCTTTGACGCGCGCTTCATTGCGGTCGTACAGGTTGCGGAAGAATCCGAAGCGATCCGCGTCGCGAAGGGCGTCCTGGTAGAAGACGTCGCTCGCAGGCGAGCCGTTCTTTTTGCTCTGTTGCAGCCCTTCGGCCTGCGTAAAGGATTCCAGAGCAATCGTGGATTCTTCGATGGCCGAAGCGAGTACGTCCAGCCAAGGCGTGGCGTCTTCCTCTGCAAGTGGCGTCAGCTTGGCGAGCACAGCGTCGTATTGGGCCTTGAGACGCGTATGCTGATCGGCTGGCTTGACGGCGGCGAGAGCGCTTTGGGCGAGCGCCAGTACCATAAGCACACACAACATGGCGCTGATCAAGCGCGACAGACGTTGCTTTTTCATTCTTTTCCTCCTTATTTTGTTGGAAATCGAAGAGAGAAAAGAGTCGAGATGTCGACGCGTTTTTGCGCGATATGATAATTCAATTATACATCGGCAGGGTAGGGATTAACAGCTGCAACATCTCGATTTTAGCATCACAATAACGCGTTACAGCGCAGCAGTACAGGGCATTTCTTCGCCATTTCGCATCCTCTGCGCTCCCAAAAAGACAAAGGACTCATCGATTTTTCGATGAGCCCTTTTCGATTACCGCATCCAGCAGCTGTTTTTTTTGTTCTTTCGGACAAGACAATTTTCGTATGCATTGGATGACTGCATCCGCATAGATCCGCGCGGCGCGCGCGCGAAGTTCGGCGGAAGCTGCCTGGGATGCGGGGTGATGGATGACGAGCTTCATTTCATGCACATCCTCAACAAAGCGTATGACCGTTCGTGTCGCTTTATGAAGATCTTGGCGGCGAAAGGAGAGCGCGCTCTTGACAAAAAAGCGTTTTGCCATTTACTCGAGAAAGTCCCGCTTTACCGGCAAAGGCGAGAGCATCGAAAATCAGATCGAGCTTTGCCGCCAGTACATCAAGATGCATGAAGCGGAAGTTTCGGAAGCAGACATCGTCGTGTACGAAGACGAAGGATTCTCGGGCGGAAACATGGACCGTCCGCGCTTCCAGCGCATGATGAAGGACATTCGGGGCAACGAAATCTCGTCTGTCGTTTGCTATCGACTGGACCGCATCAGCCGCAACATCGGGGATTTTGCCAAAATGGTCGAGGAACTTGCGCAACACGGAACGGAATTCGTTTCCGTCAAAGAGAACTTCGATACGTCGTCGCCGCTGGGAAGGGCGATGATGTACATCTCGTCCGTTTTTTCGCAACTGGAACGCGAAACCATTGCCGAACGCATCCGCGACAACATGTACGAGCTGTCGAAAACGGGCCGCTGGTTGGGCGGCGTGACGCCCACGGGCTACCGCTCAGAAAGCTATGCAACCGCAACGGTGGACGGCAAGGTCAAACAAGCCTGTCGGCTCTGCCTTGTGCCGGAGGAGGCCGATTTGGTACGCACGATCTTCGCGAAATTTCTCGCCTTCGATTCCTTGACCCAAGTCGAGACGGATCTGATTCGACATGACTACAGGACCAAACAAGGGAAACGCTTCACGCGCTTTGCCATCAAAAACATCCTGCGCAACCCGGTTTATCTGATCGCCGATCGGGATGCCTACGAATACCTACGCGTAAACGAGGTCGCACTGTTTTCGGACGAGGAGGACTTTGATGGCGAGCACGGCATCGCGGCCTACAACAGGACGCTCCAAGCGCGGGGGCAAGCCAACCAAGCGAAACCCCTCAAAGAATGGATCGTCTCGGTCGGGCAGCATCGCGGCCTCATTTCAGGGCGAGACTGGGTTCGCGTGCAAGACCGATTGGATCGAAACCGCGCAAAAGCCTACCGGAAACCGAGAAGCCATGTTGCGCTGCTCTCCGGGTTGCTGGCGTGCCACTGCGGTGCGGCGATGCGCCCGAAGATCAGCAAACGTCTCGACCCCGACGGCGAGCGAAACTTCGCGTATCTGTGCACGATGAAAGAAAGAAG
>JAVBLF010000137.1:0-6749 GCA_031553675.1 Eubacteriales bacterium
TTGATAATCGCCCCTACATCCCGTGAACCTTGTTTGTGCGCCTGTAGGGGCGATTATGAACGCCAATCAAGGGTTGAACTTTGTTCAGGCAAAAATGGGATGATCCTTATGGTACGCGGGCGATTGATAATCGCCCCTACATCCTGATAACCTTGTTTGTGCGCTTGTAGGGGCGATTATCAATCGCCCGTTGCAGCAAAACAGCCTCGCGATACGTTAGGTTGGTAACCCTTGATTGGCGTTATCAATCGCCCGCTGCAACAAAACGGCCGACACGTTGCGGTTTGTAACACTTGAATGACGTTAATTCTCTCGCATCGAGCTGCTCTCTGCGCTTCTCTATACAGCTTTCCGAATGTTTGATATAATTGAAACGGCAGGTTTTTCCACAAACGGCTTTTGGCGAGGTGTGCTATGTCTTCCGACTTTTTCGATGTGACGCAAAAGACGCACCCCCGGCTGAACCAGACCGAGAGGGCTTTGTTTGACTACGTCGTCAAAAACATGGACAAGGTCAAGAACATGAGCATCCAAAAGCTTGCGGCGGAACGCTACCTCTCGACGACGACGATCTTCCGCTTCACGCAAAAGCTCGGCTTTTCGGGCTACTCGGATTTCGTCAACAGCCTGCTGATCACCGCCCACCACAACCCGCGTTCCGATGTACCGGACGTGATGCAAAAAAAGCAGTACAGCCAGGAATACCTCAAAAACGTCATGGAAGCGGTGCGCGTGATGCCGCGCGAAAAGGTCGCGCTGGTGCATGAAGTGCTGGAAAGGCGGCCCAACGTCTACATCGTCACGGACGAGCACACGAACGATGTCGGGCGCTATTGCGAGCGCCTTTTCATGGGTTTGGGACTGCGTACCTATTTTCCTGAAGTCGCCTACCAGGTCAACGCCGTACTCGACTTGATCGAAGACGGCGATCTTTTGATCGCGCTCTCCTACTCGGGGCAGGACGCCAACCTCATTCACATCGTCGAGCGCATCTTTCTCGACAAACACCCCTTTCTGCTCTCGGTCACCCGCGCGGACAACAACGCCATCCAGAACATGTCCGACGCCAATTTTTACGTCTTTGCCGACGAAATCCGCCTGCACGACATCGATTTGACGTCACGGGTTTCAATGCTGATGATACTCGAACTTCTTGTCTACGACGCGATCGCGGCGGAATAATATTCTCAAAAAAGTAACAAAATACACAATGCAAACCATTGATACAAAAGGCCGGAATGAACTAGACATTGCGGGTATTTTTTTGGTATCTTGACAGTGTAAAGTACTTTTCATTCTTCATTCCGGCGTACAACTGCTATTTGACCTGTTTATCTTTGGTTTCGAATGTCGCAGAAATATATATTCAAACAAAATAGGAGGGTTATCATGGCACGCATTAAGGATTTTATCGATACCACGCCTTTCACCAAGGACGAAATCCTGCACATCATCAATCTTTCCCTCACGATCAAAACATGCATCAAGAACGGTTACTATCCGCCGCTGATGCAGAATAAAAACCTCGGCATGATCTTTGAGCAAAGCTCCACCCGCACCCGCGTTTCGTTTGAAACGGCGATGGAACAGCTCGGCGGCCACGCGCAGTACCTCGCGCCTGGCCAGATCCAGCTCGGCGGCCACGAGACGATCGAGGATTCCGGCCGCGTGCTCAGCCGCCTGGTCGACATCCTGATGGCGCGCGTCAACCGCCACGCGACCGTCGAAAACCTGGCGCGTTGCGCGAGCATCCCCGTCATCAACGCGATGAGCGATTACAACCACCCGACCCAGGAGATCGGCGACGCGATCACGATGATCGAGCACCTGCCCGCAGGCAAGCGCATGGAAGATTGCAAGGTCGTCTTTGTCGGCGACGCGACGCAGGTCTGCGCCTCGCTGGCTTTCATCACGACGAAGCTGGGCATGCATTTCGTGCAGTTCGGACCCAAGGGCTACCAGCTCCGCGCCGAACACATCGCGATCTGCGAAGAGAACGTCAAGAACTACGGCGGCAGCTTCACGATCACCGAAGACGAAGACGAAGCCATGAAAAACGCTGACTTCATTTATACCGACGTCTGGTACGGCCTTTACGACGACGAGCGCACGACCGAAGACTGCCTGCGCATCTTTAGCCCGAAGTATCAGGTGGCGGACGCCATGATGAAAAAAGCGTCGCCCCACGCCAAGTTCATGCACTGCCTGCCCGCGTCGCGCGGCATGGAAGTGACGGACGAAGTGCTCGATTCGGATTACTCGATCGCCTTCGACGAAGCCGGCAACCGCCTGACGGCCATGCGCGGTCTGCTCGTTTACTTCATCCAGAAGACCGAAGTGGACGAGAAAGCCGTCGCGGAAGCCAAAGCAAAGCTTGAAACCTTGCTTCCGTAGAAAGTGTGTTGCTATGGGGGACTTCGTCCCCCAAACCCCCGACTGAAGGGTCAAGGACCCTTCAGAATCCCCTTCGATTTTCGAAAAACCCAAACAACAGCACAATTGCATTACAAAATCGATCATCACCCGAAAGGGGAGACGCAGTTGAAACCAAAGAAATTTCGTTTGTTCGACGCGGTGCTCGCCGCAGTCTGCATCATACTCGTCGTCGAAGCGGCTGCACCGTCGGCTGCGATCGGCAACAGCCAGTACTTTTGGTGGCTCTTTCTGCTGGTGGCGTTCTTTCTGCCCTATGGCCTGGTTTCGGCGGAACTCGGCACGACCTATACCGACGAAGGTGGGCTTTTCGACTGGGTGAAACGCGCGTATGGCCGCAAATGGGGCAGCCGCGTCGCCTGGTATTATTGGATCAACTTCCCGATCTGGATGGCGTCGCTGGCCGTGTTGTTCACGACGGTCATCGATCAAGCCTTTGGCGTCAGCCTGCCGCTCTACGTGTCGCTGCCGATCCAGCTCGTCTTCATTTGGGCGGTTTGCATCCTGAGTCTGTATTCCATTTCCGAGAACAAGATGCTGATCAACATCGGCACCTTCTGCAAAATCCTGCTGATGCTCGCGCTCGGCGGCTTCGGCATCTACTTTGCTCTCACCCATGGCGCAGCCAACCCGGTGCATTCGGTGCGCGATCTTTTGCCGAGCTTCGACGGCATCCCCTTCATCGCCGTCATCCTGTTCAACTTCATGGGTTTTGAGGTCGTGACGACCTTCGCGTCCGAGATGGAAAACCCGCGCAAACAGATTCCCCAGGCGCTGCTGCTCGGCGGCATTCTGATCGCGGTCTTCTACGTCTTTGCGTCTTTTGGCATCGGCGTCGCGATCCCGATCGATGATCTGTCGGCCTCGGGCGGCTTCATGGACAGCTTCCTTTATTTCTTCGCGGGGCTGAACATCACCAACAAGCTTCTCCTGGGACTGATCGGCGTCATGTTCCTCTACACGCTGGTCGTCAACCTCCTGTCATGGGCGCTGGGCGTCAACTATGTCGCCTCGTATGCCGCCGACTCGAACGCCATGCCGGCCGTCTTCGGCAAGCGCAACAAAAACGGCGCGCCCATCGGCGCCAGCATGATCAATGGCATTCTCGCCAGCGTCATGGTGATCATCGCGCCGATGATCCCGAACGAGGATATCTTCTGGGGTTTCTTCGCGCTTCAGGTCATCACGCTTTTGACGAGTTACATCGTCATGTTTCCCGCCTTCAAAAAGCTGCGCCGCATCGACCCGCACACCGAACGTCCCTTCCGCGTACCGGGCGGCCCGCTGTTGATCAACCTGATCACCTATGTGCCCCTCGTCCTCCTGGTGCTCGCTGCGGTGTTCTGCATGGTCTACCCCAACGGCGACGGCACCTGGACCTTTGACAGCCTGCTCCTGATCGGCACGATCGCTGCCGTCGTCGTGGGCGAAATCATCACCTACCTCACCGGCAGAAAGGAAAAGTGAACGATATGAAGCGTTTGGAAAGCACCCCGAAGAAAGACGGTTTCCGCATGCCCGGCGAGTTCGAGCCGCACGAGGGCACTTGGATCCTTTGGCCGGAACGCCCCGACAATTGGCGTCTCGGCGCCAAACCCGCGCAGGAAGCGTTCGTCCAAGTCGCCGAAGCGATCTCCCAGTTCGAGCCTGTGACGGTCGCCGTCTCGAAGCGACAGTACGACAACGCCGTCAATTCGCTGCCCGACTGCGTGCGCGTCGTCGAGATCGCGAACGACGACGCCTGGGTCCGCGACTGCGGCCCGACCTTTGTCGTCAATGGCAGCGGCGAGGTGCGCGGCGTCGATTGGGAATTCAACGCCTGGGGCGGCCTCGTCGATGGGCTTTACTTCCCCTGGGATCAGGACGACCGCGTCGCCCACAAGATCTGCGAGATCGAGCGCAAGGCCTCTTACCGCAGCAACGGCTTCGTGCTCGAAGGCGGTTCGATCCACGTCGACGGCGAAGGCACGCTCTACACGACGGAGGAATGCCTGCTGTCCGAAGGCCGCAATGCCCACATGACGAAAGACGAGATCGAGGCGACGCTCAAGGAATACCTCAACCTCGAAAAAGTGATCTGGCTGAAAAAAGGCATTTTCAACGACGAGACGAACGGCCATGTCGACAACATACTTTGCGTCGTGAAGCCAGGCACTGTCATGCTGGCCTGGACGGATGACGAAAGCGATCCGCAATACGAGATCAGCGCGGAAAACCTGCGCATCCTCGAGAGCAGCACGGACGCCAAAGGCCGCGCGATCGAGGTCATTAAAATGAGGCTGCCCAAGCCCGTGTTGATCACTGAAGAAGAATCAGTCGGCGTCGACGCCATCGAAGGCACCCTGCCCCGTCTGGCGGGCGATCGCCTGGCCGCGTCCTACGTGAACTTCTACATCGCGAACGGTGGCATCGTCTTCCCGCTCTTCGGCGATCCCAACGACGAGAAGGCGCGTGAGACGCTCGAAGCCGCCTTCCCCGGCCGCAAAGTCGTCGGCGTGCCCGCGCGGGAAATCCTGCTCGGCGGCGGCAACATCCACTGCATCACCCAGCAGCAACCGAAATAGCGCGCTCGAACGCGAAATCCTGCCGTCGAAGGGCTGCCGAAACGAGATGCAGCCCTTTGGCGTAACCAACACGACTGCCGTAAGGGGCGTGTCTGCATGGAAAAAAAGAAAAAGTTTCGGCTCTTTGACTGCATCCTAGCCGTCGTCTGCGTCGTGCTGACCGCCGAAGCGGCAGCGCCCGCGGCTTCGATCGGCAACAGCCAGTTCTTCTGGTGGTTCTTTCTACTCATTTGCTTCTGCGTGCCCTATAGCATGATCTCGGCGGAGCTCGGCACGACCTACGAAAGCGAGGGCGGCCTCTGCGATTGGGTCAGCCGTGCATTTGGTCCGCGATGGGGGAGCCGCGTCGCGTGGTATTATTGGGTGAACTTTCCGCTCTGGATGGCCTCGGTGTCCGTACTCGTCACCGACAACCTGCCCGTGATCACCGGCAGGCCCATCCCGATGGCGCTACAGGTCACCTTTCGACTGCTTTTCATCTGGAGCCTCGTCGGCCTCAGCCTGTGCAGCGTGTCGGGCAACAAGTGGCTCTTCAACGTCAGCACGGTCTTCAAAGCATTCATACTCGGCCTCCTCGGCGTTGCGGGCATCTACGTCGCCGCGACAAAAGGCGTCGCCAACCCGATCACGCCAGCTTCGCTCCTTCCGGGCTTGGATCTGCACAGCCTGTCCTTCATCTCGGTCATCCTTTTCAACTTCATGGGCTTCGAGGTCGTCACCACTTACGTCAACGAGATGCCCAATCCGACGCGCGACATCCCGCGCGCGATCATCTGGGGCGGCATCGCGGTGACGACGCTTTACTTGCTGGCATCGTTCGGAATCGGTGTGGCCATCCCCGTCGCCGAGATCTCGCCGTCGATGGGCATATTGGAAGCGCTCGCCTTGCTTTTGGGGCAAATGCAGCCCTGGTTTCTGACGCTGATCGGCATCATGCTGCTGGTCGCTATGTTTGCCAACCAGCTATCGTGGTCGGTGGGCATCAACTACGTCGCGCGCTACTGTGCGCAAAACGGTGGCGGCATGCCCAAGGTCTTCCGAAAATCAACCGCGAACGACGCGCCGCTCGGGGCCGCGATCATGAACGGCATCGTTGCGACGGTTCTCGTGTTGTTGGCGCCGCTGATCCCGTCGGATGAGCTGTTTTGGAGTTTTTTCGCGCTGAACCTCGTGACGCTGCTGCTGTCCTACCTCCCTTTGTTTCCGGCGTTTTTAAAGTTGCGGCAAATCGATCCGGACGCCAAACGGCCGTATCGCGTCGTGGGTGGGCCTAAGTTGCTACGCCTGATGGCCTACGTGCCGCTGGGGTTGCTGATCGCCGCGCTTTGCTTTACGGTCATCCCCCTCGATGCCGGCGAACTCACCAACAAGATCCCGCTTGCCGTCGGTTCGCTGATCGCCATTCTCAGCGGCGAGATCGTGGCGGCACGCGGCAGCAAACCATAGCGGCCGCGGCCTTTTCGTGGGATCTGCAAGAAGAAGTGGCGTTCTTGGCGCTCCACGCCCCCGCCCCAATTCATGCGAACCGAAGGTTGGAATCCGCTGGCGAAACAAGCGGGGGGTTCAGGCGGGCGATTGATAATGCGAATCAAGAGTTGAACTTTGTTCAGTCAAAAATGGGATGATCCTTATGGTACGCGGGCGATTATCAATGCGAATCAAGGGTTACCAACCTAACGTTTCACGATGCCGTTTGGCTGCAACGGGCGATTGATAATCGCCCCTACAGGCGCACAAACAAGGCTATCGGGA
>JAVBLF010000026.1:0-10193 GCA_031553675.1 Eubacteriales bacterium
CTCAACGCGCTCAAGTTTGACCAGATGTTCAACAACGACTTTTTCTTGACCTGGGAAAAGACGCCCGATGAGCTCAACGCGGTGTTCACGGTCGCCGACGCGCTGCGCGACATGCGCGAGCGCAACGTCTCGACGAAGATCTTCGACAGCGGTCTGGGCATCTCACTCTTCCGCGACAACTCGACCCGCACACGCTTCAGCTTTGCCAGCGCCTGCAACCTGCTCGGCCTCGAAGTCCAGGATCTGGACGAAGGCAAGAGCCAGATCGCGCACGGCGAGACGGTTCGCGAAACGGCCAACATGATCTCCTTTATGGCTGACGTCATCGGCATTCGCGACGACATGTACATCGGCAAGGGCAACACCTACATGCGCGAAGTTTCGCAGGCTGTGCAGGACGGCAATAGGGACGGCGTGCTCGAACAGCGTCCGACCCTCGTCAACCTCCAGTGCGACATCGACCATCCGACGCAGTCCATGGCCGACATGCTCCACATCATCCACCACTTCGGCGGCGTCGAAAACCTCAAGGGCAAGAAGATCGCCATGACCTGGGCCTATTCCCCCAGCTATGGCAAACCGCTGTCTGTGCCGCAGGGCATCATCGGCCTCATGACCCGCATGGGCATGGACGTCGCGCTGGCGCATCCGGAGGGCTACGAAGTCATGCCCGAAGTCGAGCAGGTCGCCCTGAAGAACGCCCAGGAAAGCGGCGGCCACTTCTCGAAGTCGAACTCCATGGCCGAAGCCTTCAAGAACGCCGACATCGTCTATCCGAAGAGCTGGGCGCCTTTCGCCGCGATGGAAAAGCGCACCAACCTCTACGGCGCAGGCGACTTCGACGGCATCAAAGCGCTCGAAAAAGAGCTGCTCGCCCAGAACGCCAACCACAAGGACTGGGAATGCACCGAAGAGATGATGAAGCTGACGAACGGCGGCAAGGCGCTCTACATGCACTGCCTGCCCGCCGACATCACCGGCGTGAGCTGCAAGGAAGGCGAAGTCGAAGCAAGCGTATTCGATCGCTACCGCACGCCCCTCTACAAAGAAGCCAGCTTCAAGCCCTATGTCATCGCGGCGATGATCTTCCTCGCCAAGGTCAAAAATCCGCAGGCGACGCTCGCGGCGCTCGAACAGCGCGGCGTGGCGCGTCACTTCCAATAAATAAAAGCTCTGGCAAAACCCTCTTGGAGGCAGCGCCTTGCGCCGCCTCGCACCCGACCTCTTCTTCTACCACGGCTGATGGTTTGGATGGGCGCAATCGCGCGCTCATCCGGCTGTCCCGTCCCGTCAGACCACAACACTTCGAACGATGGCGTTTCCGTTCAGTTTCAAACGGCGAAATGCCACAGAATCAAGATAGAATCACATCATCCAAGTAAGGAATGAATACGCCGTGAAAAAAAGAATCGTGATCGCCCTGGGTGGAAACGCTTTGGGCAACAATTTGGCCGAACAAATGGTCGCCGTCCAAACGACGTCGAAAGCCATCGTCGATCTCGTCGAACAGGGCCACGAAGTCGTCATCGCGCACGGCAACGGCCCGCAGGTCGGCATGATCAACCTCGCTTTCGAGGCCGCGAGCAAAACCGAGACGAAGTCGCCCGTCATGCCGCTTTCGGTTTGCGTCGCCATGAGCCAGGGCTACATCGGCTACGACCTCCAAAACGCGCTGCGAGAAGAGCTGCTGAACCGCGGCATGAACGTCCCGGTCAGCACGATCATCACGCAGACCGTCGTCGATAAAAACGATCCGGCTTTTGCCGACCCCACCAAGCCGATCGGCTCGTTTTACACCGCCGAGGAAGCCAAGCAATTCGAGAGCCGTGGCTACGTCATGAAAGAGGACGCCGGACGCGGCTACCGCCGTATGGTGGCCTCGCCCAAGCCGGTAGACGTCGTCGAACGCGAAACCGTCCGCGCTCTGATCGAAGCCGGTCAGCTCGTCATATCGGTCGGTGGCGGCGGCATCCCCGTGACGAAAGACGGCAACAAGCTCATCGGCGCGCCCGCCGTTGTCGACAAGGACCACGCCTCCTGCGTGCTTGCCCAGATCGTCGAAGCCGACATCCTGATCATCCTCACGGCCGTCGAGCGCGTCGCGATCAACTACGGCAAGCCCGACGAGAAATGGCTCGACACCCTGACGCTCGACGAAGCCAAGCAGTACGCCGCAGAAGGACACTTCGCCCCCGGCTCCATGCTTCCCAAGGTCGAGGCTGCCATGAACTTTGCTGCCAGCAAGCCCGGCCGCGAATCGCTGATCACCCTGCTCGAAAAGGCCAAGGACGGCATCGCCGGTACGACGGGCACGAGGATTCGGGGCTAGGGGACGACATTGGGGGCTTTGCCCCTAAGACCCCACTGGGCTTTGCCCAGGCCCACTTAAGGGTCAGGGACCCTTAAGAATCCCTTTCGGGAACTTTCATCATGGATAGAACAGGACGTAAACGCGCCTTCCACTGTGAACGCGAGCGATCAAAGATTTCGTAAAACGGTATATAGGGATTCTCAAGGGGCTTGCTCCTTGAGCAGGGGTTTGGGGACAGCGTCCCCAAGCCGTTCCCAGCGAAGAGGAGGAAGCGGAATGAATCTCATCGGCAACGGAACGCTCATCACCCAGAACGCGGCTTACCCCCTGATCGAGAACGGCTGCGTCGCCTACGAAGGCGGAAACATCGTGGATTTTGGCACGACGGACGAAATGAAAGCGGCTTATCCGCAGGCGGATTTCATGGACGCGGCGGGCTGCCTGATCATGCCGGGCTTGATCAACTGCCACACCCACATCTATAGCGCGTTGGCGCGCGGCATTTCGATTCCGGATTCGCCGGTCAACCACAACTTCGACGACATCCTGAACAACCTGTGGTGGCGCCTCGACCGCAAGCTCGACATGGACGACATCCGCGTCAGCGCCTACGCCACCTACATCAACAGCATCAAAAACGGTGTGACGACGGCGTTTGACCACCATGCGAGCATGGGCTGCGTCGAGGGAAGCCTGTTCACGATCGCCGAAGTCGCCAAGCAGTTCGGGATCCGCACTTCGCTCTGCTGCGAAGTCTCGGATCGCGACGGCGCCGAGGTTTCGGCGGCGACCGTCAAGGAAAACGCCGACTTCATCAAATACGCCCAAGCGCAGAACAACGACATGGTCAAGGGCATGTTCGGCCTGCACGCCTCGTTCACGATCGACGACGCGACCCTCGAAAGCTGCGTCAAAGAGATGGGCGACAGCAACGCCGGATTCCATGTCCATGTGGCGGAAGGCCCGAGCGACGTCGCCGACGCCCTGAAGCGCACCGGCAAGCGCGTCGTCAATCGCCTCTACGACTTCGGCATCCTGGGCGACAAGTCGATCGCCGTCCACTGCATCCACATCACACAGTCCGAGATGGATCTGCTCAAATCGACGGGCACGGCTGTCGTACACAACCCGCAGTCCAACATGGGCAACGCCGTCGGATGCTCGCCGGTCATTCACATGCTGGAGCGGGGGCTGCTCGTCGGCATGGGCACGGACGCCTACACCGACGACATGCTCGAATCGATGAAGCAGACCGGCCTCATTCACAAGCACCACCTCTGCGAGCCGAGCGTCGCCTGGGGCGAACCGCCGCAGATGCTCTTTGAAAACAACCGCGCGATCGCGGGCCGATATTTCGGCAAGAAGCTGGGCATCATCGAAAAGGGCGCCGCCGCCGACATCATCGCGCTGCGCTACAACCCGCAGACCCCGCTGACCGCCGGCAACATTTCGGGCCACCTGCACTTCGGCACGAACGGTGCCATGGTCGATACGTCGATCATCGACGGCAAGCTCGTCATGCGCGGACGCCAACTCGTCGACATCGACGAAGAAGCCTGCTTCGCCCAGTCCCGCGAACAGGCCAAGAAGCTCTGGGCCAGGATCTAATTCTGCCATCTGTCAGGTCTTTCGGAATCGCCTTCGCGCACGTCAAGCCCGTCACGGAGGTTCGGAAGCGACCCCATTGACTGTGTAAGCAGCCCTCGTGAATCAAAAATGGGCTTCCGGTCGGTTGGTTTGGGCCGGCCGGAAGCTTCACAAAGGGAGACTAGTATATGGGAAACTCAGCCGCATTTGCCAAGGGTGGCAAGGACCAGATCTACAAACTCGAAGGAAGACCGCCGCTCTCGGTAGCCATCCCGATCGGCCTGCAACACGTGTTGTCGATGTTCACCGGCAACCTCGCCCCCATCCTCATCCTGGCAGGCGCTGCCAAGGTGACGAACGATCAGCGCATCCTGATGCTCCAATGCGCCATGATCGCGTCGGCCATCACGACCATCATCCAGCTTTACCCGATCAAGATCGGCAAGCACTTCCAGATCGGCTCGGGCCTCCCGATCGTCATGGGGACGGCCTTCGCCTTCGTTCCGACCATGATCACGGTCGGCGGGACATTCGGGATCAACGTCGTATTGGGCGCTTCGCTTATCGGTGCTTTCTCCGAGATCATACTCGGCTTGTGCTACCGCTGGCTGAAAAAGCTCTTTTCGCCGCTGGTGATCGGCGCCGTCCTGATCACGATCGGCATCAACCTGCTGCGCACCGGCGCCGTCTACTTCGGCGGCGGACAGTCGGCGCTGACGGCCATGCTCAACGGCGAAGCTTCGACGTTCGGGTCGTGGCAAAACCTTCTGATGGGCTTCTCGGTCTTCCTGACGATCATGGTGCTCCAGCGCTTCGGCAAAGGCATGGTCAAAGTCTGCGCCGTGTTGATCGGCCTGGTCGTCGGCTATGTGCTCGCACTCCTGCTGCACCAGATCGACCTGAGCCAAATCGCGAATGCGGGTTGGATCTCGGTGCCCCGCCCGCTGAGCATCATGCCGGAATTCAAGCCGCAGGCCATTCTGATGTTCCTCGCGGTCTACATCGTATCCGGCCTCGAAACGATGGGCAACACCTCGGGCATCACGATCGCGGCGTTTAACCGCCAAGCGACCGAAAAAGAGACGAGCGGCGCCATCGTCTGCGACGCGGTCGGCTCGCAGTTCGCCAACTTCTTCAACACGCTGCCCAACACGGCGTTTGGCCAGAATGCCGGCCTCGTCGCGATGACCAAGGTCGTCAACCGCTTCTGCATTGCCTGCGGCGCAGGCATCCTCTTGCTGGCGGGTCTGGTTCCGAAAATCGGCGCTGTCTTTTCCGTCATTCCGAGCTCTGTACTCGGTGGCGCCGTCATTACGATTTTCGCCATCATTCTGATCAACGGCATCAAGATGGTCGCGAAAGCGGGCTTCACGGACAAAAATGTCCTGGCGCTCGCCGTGACCTTCGGCGTCGGCTACGGCTTCAGCGCCGTCCCGCAGATCACGACGATCATGCCTGGATTCCTTCAGTTCATTCTGCACGATGCCGTCACCGCGGTCTGCATCGTCGCCGTCATCACGAACCTGATCTTCAATGGCCTGAACCATGAAGATCCCCGAGACAGTGCCGAAGCGGCCGAAGTCGGCGTGGGCTAAACAGAACGCAATTGCGATAGGGACGCCCGGCTGCGTCCCTATCCGACTACATTCACTCTTACGATTCACTTGATGGAGGGAAGACCATGAGCGAAATCATGCGACCGATGCCCATTGCGCAGATCCTGACCTGGATGCGCGAGGAGTACCTTACGCAGGGCAAGATCTTTGGCATCCGCAAGGAAAAGTTCTACCGCAACGAATCCGGCACGTCCGCCAGCATCTTCGGCCAGACGATCAGCTCTGTGATCGGCCCAGCCGCCGGCCCGAACAGCCAGCTCGCCCAGAACATCATCGCGGCTTACCTCGGCGGCAGCCGTTTTATCGAGCTCAAGACCGTCCAGAAAATGGATGGCGATGAGCTGCGCGCCTGCGTTGCCCGCCCCTGCATCCGCGCCCAGGACGAGTGCTACAACGTCGAATGGTCCACGGAGCTTTTCGTCCAACAGGCCTATGACGAATACCTGAAAGCCTACTTCGCGATCCTCGTGCTGGCGAAAGAGCTTGAATTGGCGAACGAGCGCGACTTCGCGTTCAACATGTCGGTCGGCTACGACCTCGAAGGCATCAAACTGCCCAAGATCGACAACTACATCGAAGGCATGAAGGATGCGTCGAACACGCCCATTTGGAAGGAATGCGTCGCGGCTGTCCAAGCCATGCTGCCCTCTTTCAAACGCTTTTCTCAGGCCGACCTCGACGCGATTTCGCCCCAGATCAGCAATTCGGTCACAATCTCGACGCTGCACGGCTGCCCGCCCGACGAGATCGAGCGCATCGCCATGCACCTTTTGACCGTCAAGGGCATGCACACCTTCGTCAAGTGCAACCCGACGCTGCTCGGCTACGAGACCGCCCGCCGTCTGCTCAACGGCCTGGGCTACAATTACGTCAGCTTCGACGATCACCACTTCAAAGAAGACCTTCAGTATGGCGACGCTGTCACGATGTTCAAGCGTTTGCAGCAGGTTGCCGCGGACAAGGGCTTGCAGTTCGGCGTTAAGATCACGAACACATTCCCCGTTGAGATCAAAAACGGCGAGCTTCCCGGCGAAGAAATGTACATGTCGGGCCGCGCGCTTTACCCGTTGTCTTTGACGGCGGCCTCGCGCCTGACTAAGGACTTTGACGGTTCGCTCCAGATCAGCTACTCGGGCGGCGCGGATGCCCACAACATCGACGAGCTCTTCGCGCTCGGTGTCATGCCGATCACGATGGCGACGACGATCCTCAAGCCAGGCGGCTACGAGCGCATGCACCAGATCGCCAAGATCCTCGAGCCCAAGCTTGCGGGCGCGTTTGCGGGCGTCGATGTCGCCGGTTTGACGGCGCGCGCCGAAAACGTGACGAGCGACTCCTACCACAAGAAGAGCGCCCGCGCCGTCGAGTCGCGCAAGACCGACTCCAAACTCGGCCAGTACGACTGCTTCAAGGCACCTTGTAAGTCAGGCGGCTGTCCGATCGAGCAACAGATTCCCGAATACCTCCGCCTCGTCGCTGACGCGAACTTCGACGAAGCGTTCAAAGTGATTGCGATCGACAACGCGCTCCCCTCGGTGCTCGGCACGATCTGCAACCATGCCTGCCAGACCAAGTGCACCCGCCTCGACTACGACGCCTCCCTCCAGATCCGCAGCATGAAGAAGATCGCTGCCGACAACGCGCAGGATGCCTTCATTGCCGCGTCGAAGCCGGCGGCAACCAAGACCGACAAGAAAGCCCTCGTGATCGGCGCCGGTCCCGGCGGCATCGCGACGGCACTCTTCCTGCGCCGCAACGGCATGGATGTCACCGTTCGCGAATGCCGCGACAAAGCGCTGGGCATCGTGTCGCACGTCATCCCGGCCTTCCGCATCGCCGAAGAATCGCTTCAGCGCGACGTCCGCATGGCCGAAGCAGCTGGCGTGACCTTCCAGTATGGCTGCGATCCGGCCTACGACCTCAAAGCGCTTCGCAAGGAATTCGACGCCGTCGTCGTCGCGACCGGCGCTTGGAAAGAAGGCGCTTCGCCCGTCCAAGAGGGCGGCGCAAAGCTGCGCGATTCCCTGGCCTTCCTGATCGAATCGAAGCAGAAGGACTGCAAGGTCGAACTCGGCAAGCGCGTCGCCGTGATCGGCGGCGGCGACGTCGCGATGGACTGCGCGCGTGCCGCCAAGAAGGCCCCCGGCGTCGAGCAGGTGACGGTCGTCTACCGCCGCACCCGCGCCCAGATGCCCGCCGAACCGGAAGAACTCGCAGATGCGATCGCCGATGGCGTCGATCTGGTCGAGCTTTGCGCGCCGGTGAGCTTTGACGGCAAAGAGCTCAGGTGTGAACGGATGCAGCTTGGCGAGAAGGATGCGACCGGTCGCCGCAGCGTCGAAGGGACGGGCATTTCCGCTACCATGTTCTTCGACACCGTAATCGCGGCCGTCGGCGCGCGCGTCGATACGGAGCCCTTCGTCGCGAACGGCCTCGAAGTCGACAAGCGCGGCCGCCTGGCTTTCAATGAAGCTTGCGAAACGGCGATCGACGGCGTTTACGTCGTTGGCGACTGCAAGCGTGGCCCGTCCACCATCGTTTCGGCCGTGGCCGACGCCAAGCGCGCCGCCACCGACATCCTGAAAAAGGCTGGGCTCGACGCCGATTTCGTCCGCATCGACCTGCCCCAGGATCGCAAAGCCGTCGAAGCGAAGAAGGGTGTGCTGATCCCCGCCAGCAAAGAAGCCTGCGAAGGCGAACGCTGCCTCGTCTGCGACCAGGTCTGCGAGATCTGCACCGACGTCTGCCCGAACCGCGCCAATGTTGCGATCGACGTGCAGGGCGGCGGCTTCGAGCAGAAGCGCCAGATCCTCCACATCGACGGCATGTGCAACGAATGCGGCAACTGCGGCGTTTTCTGCCCGCACACCGGCAACCCCTACCTCGACAAGACGACGCTGTTCTGGTCGGAAGAAGACTTCCAAGACAGCGAGAACAAGGGCTTTGTGGCCCTGGGCGGCGATGCCTTCAAGATCCGCGACGAAAACGGCGCGATCGTCGAGCATCAGCGCGGCGACGGCAAGATCTCGCCCGCCATGGACGCGATGATCGAAGCCGTCACCCAGAACTACGCCTACTACCTGCCCGCCTGCAAATAAACCGAACTTCATTGACCCGAAGGAAGGCGTGATTCGCGCCTTCCTTTCGGATAGTGAAAGGAGTACGATGAACATGTTTACGCTGACGGTGAACGGCAAAACGGTCGAGGCCGGCGAAGACAAAAAGCTGATGGCCTACCTGCGCGACGATCTGCGCTTGACCTCGGTCAAGGACGGCTGCGGAGAGGGCGCGTGCGGCGCCTGCACCGTCATCATCGATGGTAAGGCGACGAAGGCTTGCATTCCGAAACTGTCCAAACTCGTGGGCAAGTCGGTCGTCACGGTCGAAGGCTTGTCCGAGCGCGAGAAAGACGTCTACGGCCACTGCTTTGCCAAAGCGGGCGCCGTGCAGTGCGGATTCTGCATCCCCGGCATGGTCATGAGCGCCAAAGCGCTTCTCGATGGCAACAGCGATCCCAGCGCAGACGACGTGAAGAAAGCGCTGCGCGGCAACATCTGCCGCTGCACAGGTTACGCGCGGATCGAAGACGCCATCCTGATGGCTGCGAAATACTTTCGCGACGATGCGCCCATTCCGACGATCCAATACACGGGACGTCTCGGCGAGGATTTCCCCCGCGTCGACGCCGTCAGCAAGACGCTGGCGACCGACGACTACGTCGATGACATGGTGCTCGACGGCATGCTCTACGGCAAGTGCTTGCGATCGAGATATCCGCGCGCGCGGGTTTTGTCGATCGACGCCACGAAAGCCGAAGCCCATCCCGACGTCGTGCGCGTTATCACGGCGGCTGATGTCCCGGGGAATAACGTCATTGGCCACCTCGTCAAGGATCAGGATACACTGGTACCGATCGGAGGCATCACCCACTACCTCGGGGACGCGATCGCCATCGTCGTGACGAAGACGAAAGAAACGCTGGACGAGGCGCTCGCCCTGGTTGAGGTCGCATACGAGGAGCTGCCGGGCGTCTTTTCGCCCCAAGACGCGATGGCCGAAGGCGCGCCCCTCCTGTTCGAAGGCGGCAACGTTCTTCGCCATGAGCACCTGGTCCGCGGCAATGTCGAAGAAGCGCTCGCTTCGGCGGCGCACGTCGTAACGCAGCGCTACTCGACCCCGCCAACAGAGCATGCTTTCATGGAGCCCGAGACGGCGATCGCGCTGCCCGAGGGTGACGGCGTGCTCGTCTACACGGGCGGCCAGAGCATCTACGACGAACAACACGAGATCGCGCGCATGCTCGGCCTGCCGAACGAAAAGGTCCACGTCCATTCGAAGTACGTCGGTGGCGGCTTTGGCGGCAAGGAAGACATGTCCGTGCAGCACCACGCGGCGCTCGCGGCTTACCTCGTGCAAGCGCCGGTCAAGGTCAAACTCAGCCGACAGGAAAGCATACTCGTCCATCCCAAACGGCACGCCATGGACATGGATTTTACCGTCGGCTGCGACACCGAGGGCCAGCTCCTGGCACTCAAATGCACGATCGTGTCCGATACGGGCGCCTTCGCCTCGTTGGGTGGGCCGGTGCTCCAACGCGCCTGCACACATGCGGCGGGCCCGTACAACTTCCAGAACATCGACATCGACGGCAAGGCCGTCTACACGAACAACCCTCCCGC
>JAVBLF010000055.1:0-7961 GCA_031553675.1 Eubacteriales bacterium
TCTGCCTACGGCGAAAAGCTGAATGGCAAGGCGATCGGCGGCGCGCGTGCCCAGGGCGGATGGGTCGAACTGGAATGCGGGGACACGCGTCTCCTCTTCGGCGACGGCGCCTCGATTCGCATTCTGACGCCCGACGCGCCCGAACCTGCCAAACACCAGCTCTTCCTCCGCCTCGACGACGGCTCGGCGCTCTATGCGACCATCGGCATGTACGGCGCGATACTCGCCCTCGACGACGACGGATCGGACTACCCTTACTACATCGTCGCCAAGGAGAAGGTCTCGCCGCTTTCACCCGACTTCGACCGCGCTTACTTTCAAACGCTTTGCGACGGCGTGAAGCCGACGACGAGCGCCAAGGCACTGCTCGCGACCCAGCAGCGCATCCCCGGACTCGGCAATGGTTGCGTGCAGGACATCCTCTTTCGCGCTGGCATACACCCCAAACGAAAGCTCCATGCGATCGGCGACGACGAGTTGGACAGACTCTTCGATGTACTGAAAAGCACGCTTGCCGCCATGACGGAGGCGGGTGGGCGCGATACCGAAAAAGACATCTACGGCAAGCCGGGCGGATACCAAACCGCCCTCAGCGCCAAGACCTACGCCTTTCCCTGCCCCGCGTGCGGCGGCGCGATTTCGCGCGAAGCCTACCTCGGCGGCAATGTCTACTTCTGCGCACACTGCCAAGCGCTTTGAATTTGGCAACCCATGCACGCTGTTTTTGCATACAATACGGATAGAAATACGCGAGGGCTTTGCGCCCCGCTCCACGCGGAGAGATGACATGGCATTACGAAACATCCTCAAGGACGGCGACCCCGTGCTCCGAAAGATCGCGCGCCCCGTCGATACGATCGACGCGCACATCCTCACCCTGCTCGACGACATGGCCGAGACGATGTACCACGCCGAGGGCGTCGGCCTCGCCGCGCCACAGGTCGGCGTGCGCCGCCGTGTCGTCGTGATCGATGTCGGCGAAGGCTTGATCGAGATGATCAACCCCGTCATCGTCGAATCGAGCGGCGAACAATGCTTTGCCGAGGGCTGCCTGAGCCTGCCGGGTTTGCAGGGCTACGTCGAACGCCCCGAAAGCGTGCGCGTCCAGTCCTACAACCGCAAAGGCGAGGCGATGGAATACCGCGCAGAAGGCTATCTCGCGATCGCGATGTGCCACGAGATCGACCACCTCAACGGCATCCTCTTTTCCGACAAGATGATCCCGATGAGCGAGGAAGAGTTTCAAGAACGACAGCGCCTCGACGCCGAACGCGCTGCGCATGAGGAAGAAGCCGAACTGTGATGAAGATCGCCTTTTTGGGAACGCCTGATTTTGCGCTGCCCAGCCTGGACATGCTCGCCCAACGGGATTGCACGATCGTCGGCGTCTTCACCCAGCCCGACAAACCCGTTGGGCGCAAGATGGTGCTCCAGCCCCCGCCCGTCAAGACGGCAGCCCTGGCGCTCGGTTTGCCCGTCTTCCAGTTCGCCCGCATCCGCGATCCCGAGGGCGTCGAAGTGCTCCGTTCGCTCGCACCCGATCTTCTGATCACGGCCGCCTTCGGGCAGATCCTCTCCCGCGACATACTCGCGATCCCGCCGCTCGGCTGCATCAACGTCCACGGCTCGCTGCTGCCCGCCTACCGCGGCGCCGCGCCCATCCAGTGGGCGCTGATCGACGGCTTGGAAGAGACCGGCGTCACGACCATGATGACAGAGATCGGCATCGACACCGGCGATATTTTGCTGCAACGCGCGCTCGCGATCGGACCCGACGAAACGGCGGGCGAACTCTTTGCACGCGTCGCACTTCTCGGCGCCCAAACGCTGTGCGATACGCTCGACGCCCTCGAAAACGACACCCTGACCCGCACACCGCAAGACGAAAGCCGCGCCACCCATTGCCGCATGCTGACGAAAGAAACCGGCCGCATCGACTGGACCAAGCCCGCCAAACATGTTCACGACCTCGTGCGGGGCGTCAATCCCTGGCCGGGCGCGACGGCAGAGCTCGACGGAGACACGATCAAGATCTGGAAAACGCGCTTGCTCCCACCCGAAAAAAGCGCTTCCCCCAACGCGAACGAAGCGCCGGGCACGATACGCCGCGCCGACAAAGAGAACTTGTGGGTCATGGCGGCCGATGGCGCGGTCGCGATCGAAACCCTCCAGGCGCCGGGCGGCAAACGCCTCGCCGCCGCCGACTTTCTCCGCGGACGATCGATCCGCGCGGGGGAACGTTTCTCATGACGGCCGCGAAGACCAATCCGCGGCGCGCGGCCTACGACGCGCTGCTTGCCGTTGAACGCGGGGCTTACGCCAACCTCGCACTCAAAGACGCGCTTGCACCCCTTGCGGACGAAAAAATGCGCGCCTTTGCGAGCGCCCTTTTTTACACGGCGCTCGAACACAAACTCACACTGGAATTTTACCTGCGCCATTTCGCGACGAAACGCGTCCCGCCTGCCATCCGCTGTGTATTGATGATCGGCTTGGCGCAGATGATCTATATGAAGGTGCCCGCCCACGCCGCGATCGACGAAAGCGTCAAACTGGTCCGCGCCATCGGGAAATCCGACAGCGCCGCCTTTGTCAACGCGCTGCTTCGCAATGTCGACCGCCACCGCGACGAACTCCCCCTTCCCCAGGGCGGCCTCGTCGAGCGGCTGTCGATCGAACTGAGCGCCCCCGTTTGGCTCGTCGAGCGACACCTGAATCGCTTCGGCGAGGAAGGCTGTCGCGCGCTGTTGACGAGCCGTGCGTCGGAAGGGGTCTGCCTTCGCGCGAATCCCTTCCGCTGCTCCGAAGCCGAATGCGACGCGATCCTGTCGCGCGACGGGCTTGCGTTTCGCAGCGGTACGATCGTTCCCGAAGCCCGCATCGCCACAGGCATAGGCGATCTCGTGCAATGGCCCCCCTTTCGCGAAGGCAAAGTGGCCGTACAGGGCGAGAGTTCAATGCTCGCCGCCCGCGTGGCCGACGCGCGACCGGGCATGCGCGTGCTTGACGCCTGTGCCGCACCCGGAGGCAAATGCGCCTACCTCGCAGCGGCGATGCAGGACGGCACATTGCACGCCTGGGATCTGCACCCGCATCGGGTCAAGCTGATCGAAGCCAACTGCGAGCGGCTCGGCATCGCTTTCGTGCAAAGCGCATGCCGCGACGCCTCGGTCTACGATCCAAATTTTGAAGACAGATTTGATCTCGTCTTCGTCGACGCGCCCTGTTCCGGTCTCGGTGTGATCGGCGGAAAACCCGACATCAAATACGCCAAAACACCCGAGATGATCGGCGTACTCGCCGCTTTGCAGGCGAAGATCCTGCACACCTGCGCGCGCTATGTCGCGCCGGGTGGAGCGCTCGTCTATGCGACCTGCACGATCGCCCGCGAAGAAAACGAGGACCAGATCGCCGCCTTCCTGCGCGATCACCCAAGCTTTGCACCGGGCGAGATCGGCTTTGCCTTTCCCGAAAGCTTCGACCGCGAACGGATTCGCGGCGGCATGGTGCAATTGCTGCCCCAGATCGACGGCGTCGACGGCTTTTTCGTCGCGCGCCTCCAACGACGGATGGATACCATATGAACTGGCTCGACATGGATATGGCCGAACTGACTGCGGCCTTGCGCGAACTTGGCTTGCCCGCCTTTCGCGCCCAACAAGTTTTTTCCTGGCTTCACAAAGGCGTCGCCTTCGAAGAGATGGCCAACCTCCCCAAAGATCTGCGCGCCCGTCTCGCCGCGGAAAAGCCGATCGGCGGTGCCACCATCCTCGAAACACACCGCTCAGCGATCGACGATACGGCCAAGTATCTGTTTCAACTCGGCGACGGCGAACTCGTCGAGGGTGTGCTGATGCGCTACAAACACGGCCATACCCTTTGCATTTCGTCGCAGGTCGGCTGCCGGATGGGCTGCTGTTTTTGTGCGTCGACGCTCGAAGGCTTGATCCGAAACCTATCGCCGGGCGAAATGCTCGGCCAGGTGATCGCCGTCGAACGCGCCCTCAAAAACGAAGCCCGCGCGTCCGGAAAGACCTTCGAAGGCCGCGCCGTCCACAACATCGTCATGATGGGCTCGGGCGAGCCGCTCGACAACTACGACAACACGATCAAGTTCTTGCGCCTCGTCAACGCGCCTGACGGCCTCAACGTGTCCTTGCGCAACATTTCGGTTTCAACCTGCGGCCTTCCTGACCGCATGCACGATCTCGCGCGGGATGCGGCGGGCGTCAACCTCTCGATCTCGCTCCACGCGCCCAACGACGAACTGCGCCGCGCGATCATGCCCGTCGCGCACAAGTACGCGATCGCCGCCATCATGGACGCCGCGCGCGATTTTGTCCGCCTGACCGCCCGCCGCGTCATCTTCGAATACGCGCTGATCGAAACCCAAAACGACGCGCCCGAACACATCGACCAGCTCGCCGCCCTGCTGCGCGGCCTCCAGTGCCACGTCAACGTCATCCCGCTCAACACCGTCGCGGAACGCGATCTCCGTGGCCCGACCCGTGAACGCGCGCACCACTTCGCCGCTGCCCTCGAAGAACGCGGCATCAGCGCGACCGTTCGCCGCGAGATGGGCACCGACATCGAGGGGGCTTGTGGGCAGCTGCGGAGGAGGCATATCGAGGGGGACGCCCTACTTTTTTGTAAAAAGTTGGCTAAAACTTTTGGACGCCTTCGGCTTCGCCGGAATGCCGCGCTCCCGCACGCCATTCCGTTGCTTTGCTTTGTAGGGTTCCTTGGTTGGATACGCGCGGTTTTTGGAGTGAAGACTTGCAGGGAGGGGCTCTCTGCGTCTGGGGACTTGGGGATGAACTCCCCCAAAGGAGTACGGATGACGATCGAATTCGGATTGAAAACGCATGTCGGACAGATTCGAACGCTGAACGAAGATGCTTGCGCGGTGGCGCCTGAGGGGAGCTTCCCGCCGTTTGTCGTGGTCTGCGACGGCATGGGTGGCCACCAGGCAGGCGAGATCGCGTCGGACATGGCGGTGCGCACCGTGATCGACGTGATGCGCCGTCTGCAAGACGTGGACATGCGCGGGATCCGACGGGCTGTCGAAGTGGCCAACGCGCGGGTCTACCGCCATGCGATCAGCCATGAAGGGTGCTCTGGCATGGGGACGACGCTCGTGCTGGCTGTGTTCGATCAAGCGGCTGTCTACATCGCGAACGTCGGAGATAGCCGCGCCTACTTTTTCTCCAGGCGGGAAGGGAGCTTGCACCAGATCAGCACCGATCATTCGCTGCTCGAAGAACTGCTCGCTTCTGGACAGCTCGCGGCGTGCGATGTCGAGGCGTTTCCCTTCAAAAATATCATCACGCGTGCCGTCGGAAGCGCCGACGAAGTCAAGGTTGACCTCTTTGAGATCAGCTGGGAGCCGGGTGATTCGGTGCTGCTCTGCTCCGATGGCTTGACCCGCCACATCGCCGACGACGGGATCTGTGCCGTGCTGCGCGAAAGGACGTCTCCCCAGCAGGCCGCCGACGAGCTCGTCGACGCGGCCGACGCGGCCGGCGGACGCGACAACATCACGGTCGCGATCGCGCGCTTCGCCGAAGGGGGGGATTCCGAATGAAGTGGAATTCGGGCGACATCCTCGACGGGCGCTACCGCATCGAGCGAAAAATCGGTTCGGGCGGCATGGCCAATGTCTATCGCGCTGTCGATTTGAAGTCGCGCCGCCTCGTCGCGATCAAGGCGCTCAAAGAGGAATTTTCGCAAAACGGCGAATTCGTCAGGCGCTTCCGGTCCGAAGCCGAAGCCGTCCTCCAGCTCAACCACGACAACATCGTCCGCTCCTTCGACGTCGCGCAAGAGGGCGAGACGCAATACATCGTACTCGAATACATCGAGGGCAAGACGCTCAAGCAACTCATCCGCGACGAAGGACCGCTGACGCCCGCTCGCGCCATTCCGATCGCCATGCAGATCTGCGACGCGCTCGCCCACGCCCATGATCGCCTGCTGATCCACCGCGACGTCAAGCCGCAAAACATCATCATCACGCCCAAGGGCCGCGCCAAAATCACCGACTTTGGCATCGCGCGCTTCGCCGACGCCAACACGATGACCTACGCCGGCGCCAACATACTCGGCTCTGTCCACTACATTTCGCCCGAACAGGCCCGCGGCGAGGTCGTCAACGTGACGAGCGACCTCTACTCCGTCGGCATCGTGCTCTACGAGATGCTGACCGCGAAGCTCCCCTTCGACAGCGACAACACCGTCTCCGTCGCGATCAAGCACATCCAAGAGGCGATCATTCCGCCCATCGAGTGGCAAAGCGGCATTGGACGCGCACTCAACGACATCGTCCTGAAGGCGACGCGCAAAGATGAAGCGCTCCGCTATCAATCCGCGCGCGAACTTAAGCGCGACCTCCAGCGCGCCCTCCGCGAGCCGGACGGCGATTTCGTCCAGAAAATGGGCAGCGAGCTTCCTTCCGAACGCCTCCCGCGCCGTCTGCGTTATGCCCGCACGCGCTGGGGCAAGGCGCTCAACATCGCTGTCGGTACGGTGATCGTGCTCGGCATACTCATATCGCTCGGCATGATCGTGCGCACGGTCTTCCTCCGCGGGGCAGCAGAAAAGCTGCTCATTCCTCAGCTCGCCGGAAAAACCGAGCGACAAGCCTTCGACCGCTGCGATGAACTGGGCCTCCGCATGGTCGTTGAAGTCACAGAAAGCAACAAAGAGTATCCGGCCGGACAGGTCTTTCGCCAGTCGCCATCGGCCGGAACGCCCGCCAAAGCGAACGATTTGATAACCGTCGGCATCAGTGCCGGGCCTGCCGAAATCACGGCGCCCGCCCTTTTGGATTACCAATGGAGCGAGGCGCGCTCCATACTCGACGACATGAAGATCCCATGGGAGATCACGTTTGAGCCGAATGAGCTGCCCGACGGTACCGTGTTCAAGCAGATCCCCGACCCCGATACCCCCCTCGAGCCGGACGACCGCATGGAAATCTGGGTGAGCGGACAACCCGAAAACATGGAACGCGTCCCATCCCTCACGAACGTGCAGCTCGACGAGGCGGTCGCGCAATTGAAAACCAGCGGATTTGAGCGGGTGCTCGTCACCTATGTCCAAAACGCAGGTGGCGTCGGCGGCACGGTCACCAATCAACTGCCCTCCGGCGGCGACAACATCCCAGGCAGCGAAGCCGTCAAGCTCTGGGTTCTCAAGCCGGAACACTCGTCCTTCATCGCGCAGGACGCGCTGAATATCTCCGTCGAGGTGCAGGACAGCAAGGTCATGGTCACCGCCAAAGACGACATCGTCGAGACGATCCTCTACGAGGACACCCTCCCGGCCAGCAAACAGCATGTCATCCCCGTGACGGTCGAATCGGACAGACCCGGCACGCGAAAGCTGATCGTCTACATCAACGGACTGAAGTACCGTGAGAAAGAGATCCAGCTTGAAACCAACAAAAACACCGGTCAATAGCCGGACATGCCGGCGCAACCGGAGTGTTTGATTCACCACTCCACATTGCGTATATTGCGTATCAGGATGGATCAGGCGCTTGTAAACACTTGGAGCACAAAAAAGGGGCGTGAACCATTGCGCGAGACGGACAAGCGCGTAACGGCCGGCGCAAGCGGCCCGGTTGCCGCGTCGGACGGACGGCTGCTCAAATGCATCGGGGGCTTTTACTACGTACTGCCCGACAATGGCGGCGCGATCTGTGAATGCCGCGCAAGGGGAAAATTCCGCCTCGATGGCGTCGCGCCCCGTGCAGGGGATCGCGTCCGGATCGAGATCGCGCCAGGCGAAACCAAGGGCGGCTACCTCGTCGATGTCTACCCGCGTCAGGGGCTACTCGTCCGCCCGCCCGTCGCCAACGTCACGCAGTTTGTTCTCGTGATCTCGGCATCCAAACCTTTGCCCGATTTTTTGCTCGCCGACAGGCTCCTGATCCAGGCCGAACGCCGCCAGGTCAAGCC
>JAVBLF010000138.1:0-21863 GCA_031553675.1 Eubacteriales bacterium
GCAGCAAAGCAGCCTCGCGATACGTTAGGTTGGTAACCCTTGATTCGCATTATCAATCGCCCGTTGCAGCCAAACGGCCTTGCGATACGTTAGGTTCGTAACCCTTGATTCGCATTGATAATCGCCCCTACAGGCGCACAAACAAGGTTAACGGGATGCAGGGGCGATTATCAATCGCCCGTTGCAGCCAAACGGCCTCGCAATACGTTAAGTTCGTAACACTTGATACGCGATAAAAATCAAAGTATTGGGAAGAATGAATCGGAAGCCCCTGCGTTCCGCGCAAGAGGGCGATGGAAACGGAGGGGATGGACATGCGCCGTAACGTGTTTTTGCTGCTCTTGGCAACCTTGTGCGCGGCGGCCATCGCGATCTACCTCGTCTTTGGGGAATTCGCCTTGCCGGGCGGCGCACAGGTGGGAACGGCGCAGCAAAGCCATACGACGCAGGTCGGCAGTTCGGGCGTATGGATCAACGAAGTCATGGCCTCGAACCCGGACGCGATCCCCGACGATCGGGGACAGTTCTCCGATTGGATCGAGATCTACAACAACAGCGACGAGGAATTCGACCTGTCGAACTTTGGCGTCAGCGATACCGAACAGCAGATCAAATGGCTGATCCCGTCGGGGACGCGCTTGTCGCCCAAGTCTTACCTCATTATATATTGCTCGGGCACCGAGAGCGAACCGGGCGGCGCGATGCATGCGCCCTTCAAGCTCAAGGCGGGCAAGGGGAAAGAGAGCGTCGTCCTGACGAACGCGTCGGGGCAGGTGATCGACCTTTTGCCGCTGCCCGAAGTGACAAAAGGAGCGTCGATCGGACGCATGCCGGAAAACGCCGGACGCTGGATGGAATACGCGAAGCCGACGCCGGGCTTTGAAAACTCCGAAGCGGGACGCCAGGCCTACGAAGCGAGCATGACGAACGGCGACATCCCGCTCGTGATCAACGAATTCCAGCCCTGCAACGAGAGCCTGTTTCCGGGCGAAAAGGGTGACTTCCCCGACTGGATCGAGATCTACAACCCCTCGACCGGCGCGATCGACGTCAGCGGTTTCGGCCTGTCGGACGATCGCCTCAGCCCGCTGAAGTGGACCTTTCCGGCGGGCACGACGATCGACGCGGGAGGATACCTTCTCGTCTACGCCGACGGCAGCGTCGACGTCAACGGACAATACAAATCGCTTTATGCCGACTTCGGCCTCGACAACTACGAAGAGAGCGTCGTGCTGACGGACAAGCTGGGCCGCGTGATCGACGCGATCGACTACAAGGGCGTTCCGGCAGACGCGTCCTATGGGCGCGATCCGATCAGCGACGCGTGGGACATCTACGTCCATCCGACGCCCGGCTTCCGAAACGACGAGGCCGGTTACGAGGAATTCACCAAGAGCGCCCAACAGCTCGCGTTTCACAGCGACCTCTTTATCAGCGAGATCATGCTGACCAACCGGACGCTGGCCGAGGACGAAGGCGCCTTCTACGATTGGGTCGAGCTTCACAACGCCGGAAGCCAGGCCATCGACCTGAGCGGCTACGGCCTGAGCGATGACGCGGGCAACCCGGGGCGTTGGCGCTTTCCGGACGGCACGCGCATCGAGCCGGGCGCTTACCAGCTCATGATGGCTTCCAAGACGCCGATCGCCGAGGCGAAGAGCGAATCGAGCCCCTACATCCATCTGAATTTTGCTTTGAGCAACACGCGCGGCGAGATCGTCACGCTCTACGACAAAGACGGCGTGTTGCTCGACCGGATCGCCGCCCTTCCCCAGCGCGATGGCGCGAGCTACGGGCGCGGCGAGCCCGGCGGACGTTACGAATACTACCCCGCGCCGACGCCGGGCGAGGCCAACGGGAAAGGATACCGCGGCTATGCGCCGTCGCCGGCCTTTGCTTTGCCGGCGGGACTCTACAGCGGCCCCCAAAGCATATCGGTCGCGCCGCCGCCGGGGGGCGTTCAGGTGCGTTATACGATCGACGGCTCCGAACCGACCGAAGAAAGCCCCGACATCGGCACGGGTGTTTCGCTCGATAAGACCGGCGTCGTCCGCATCCGCGCCTTCGTCGGCGATCCCGATGTGCTGCCCAGCCGCACCGAGACGGCCAGCTATTTCATTGACAGCCCCCACAGCAAGGATCTGTCGATCGTCTCGCTGAGCACCGACCCGAAACACTTTTTCGACCCCGAGACGGGCATTTACGTCAAGGGCAACAAGATCGCCAAAGACACCCCCTTTCCCTACGTCGGCGCCAACTTCAACGAGGACTGGGAAAGACCCGTCCACGTCGAGATCTTCGGCACCGACGGCACGCTCCAGATCTCCCAAGACGCCGCGATCCGCATCTTTGGCGCTTACTCACGCGGACGGGATCAGAAGGGGCTTGCGCTCATCGCGCGATCGGAATACGGTGACAAATTTTTCGAGTATCCCATTTTCGATAGCCGCAACATGGAAAGCTACAAGTCCTTTGTGCTGCGCGCAAGTGGCCAGGACAACACGCTGACGAAAATCCGCGACATCGTGGCGACAAGCCTCGTCGACGGCACGACCCACCTCGAAGTGCAAGCCTATCGGCAGGCTGTCGCCTACCTCAACGGCGACTACTTCGGCATCTACAACATCCGCGAAAAGGTCACGCGCTACTGGGTGAACGCCCATTATGGCTACGACCTCGACAAGATCGACCTCCTGGTCGGAAACGGCAACGAAAGAGGCGTTCTCTCCGGCGACAGCAAAGCCTACCAGGATTTGATCGCCTTTTGCGAGGCGAACGACCTGTCCCAAAAGGAAAACTACGATGCCGTCGCGGCGCGCGTCGACATCGACAACTACATCGACTACCTGATCGCCGAGATGTACATCGCCAACACCGATACCGGCAACATCAAGTTCTTCCGTGAGCGATCGGACGACCCCGAACGGTCGAAATTTCGCTGGATCTACTACGACTTCTGCTGGAGCCTCGATTCGGTGAGCATGGATTCCTACGCCTACCTGACCAACCCCAAGGGGCACGGCGTCGGGAAAGCGCTCTCGACCCAGCTCACACGATCGCTC
This sequence comes from Eubacteriales bacterium, assembly GCA_031553675.1. Taxonomy (GTDB): domain Bacteria; phylum Bacillota; class Clostridia; order Christensenellales; family CALWSW01; genus JAVBLF01. Next base: position 3,063 of record JAVBLF010000138.1, read on the forward strand.
ATGCAGAACAAAGACTTCCGCAACCAGTTTTTGCGCCGCTTTGCCGAATTGCTGAACACCATCTACCAGCCGGACAAAGTGCTTGCCCGCATCGCGGAGTGCAAGGGACGCATCGCCGACGAAATCGAACGCGACATCGAGCGCTGGCCGGAACCCGATCCAGATGGCGGTGTGCGCACGATCCGCGGCTGGAATTCCTACATTGGAAGGGCCGAAAAATTCGCCAAAGAGCGCCCCGATTACTGCATCGGTTTCCTTCGCCAGCACTTTGAACTCTCGGAAAGCGACGCGACCCGAATCTTCGGCAAGCCCGGCATCCTCCCCAAAACCACTGCCCCGCCCGCACCGGCCGCGACGCCGACGCCGATGCTGTCCGAAGCCGACGGCGAATAACAATGCGAATCAAGGGTTACAACCCGTCATGATTTGAGAGGCCGTTTTGCTGCAACGGGCGATTATCAATGCGAATCAACGGTTACGAACCTAACGTATCGCAAGGCCGTTTGGCTGCAACGGGCGATTGATAATGCGAATCAAGGGTTACCAACCTAACGTATCGCGAGGCTGCTTTGCTGCAACGGGCGATTGATAATCGCCCCTACAGGCGCACAAACAAGGTTTACGGGGTGTAGGGGCGATTACCAATCGCCCGCGTACCATAAGGATCATCCCATTTTTGCCTGAACAAAGTTCAACCCTTGATTGGCGTTATCAATCGCCCGTTGCAGCAAAGCAGCCTCGCGATACGTTAGGCTAGTAACCGTTGATTCGCATTATCAATCGCCCGCCTGGAAAAACCCCCTCTTGATCCGACAGCGGAGTTAATAACCCAAAGCAACGTTTCAATCGGGATTCTTAAGGGGCTTGCCCTGAAGTGGGGTTTGGGGTGAAACCCCAAGAAAGAGAAAGAGACACAACGAATGATAGACGAACTCGACGCGCTTGTCCCGGTGTCGAAGGCGGCGCCGGCCAGGCTGCCGGACGAGAAGGCGTTGTTTGCGCCGGTGCCGAAGGCGCCATCCAAGCGCGCCTACCGGCACGAGCTGAAGTATTTCGTCGGTGACGCGCAGGCGGCGCTCTTGTCCGAGCGGCTGCTGACGACGATGGACCTCGACGAAAACGTAGGCCCCGACCGCGAATACGAGATCCGGAGCCTCTACTTCGACGACCTGTTTGAGACAGCGGTCGCGCAAAAGATCGCGGGCGACGACATTCGAAAGAAGTACCGCCTGCGCATCTACAACATGCGCGACGACGTGATCAAGCTCGAATGCAAGGAAAAGACGGGCGCTTTCATTTACAAGCGATCGATCCAATTGGACCGCGCGATCTGCGACGCGGTTCTCGGGGGCGACGCGCGCGCCATTTTGCAGATCGACCATCCGCTTGCGCGGGAATTTTACCAAAAGACCGTTGCCGAAGGGCTGCACCCCGTCGTGATCGTCGATTATGCCCGCGAAGCCTACGTCGCGCCCTACCAGGATGTGCGCATCACGCTGGACAAGCGCCTGCACACCGGCTATTGGGACTGCAACCTCTTCGACAAGGACGCCCCGATGTTGCCCGCCCTTTTGGGCGGCGAAACGATCGTCGAAGTCAAGTTCAACCAGCATCTACCGGAATACTATCGCTATTTGCTGCAAGGCATCGCCGTCCAGCGCAGTGCCGCGAGCAAGTACGTGTTGTGTCGGCAATTCGAATGAACGCATGTTTCGCACCGGACTTCGATGCCGGGCGATCCGAACACTGAGGAGGTATGCAATGGGCGACCAAACTCTGACCTTTGGGAACCTGATCAACCAGGAGATCATGCAGGTGTTCACGGGGCAGCTCGATTCCACGCGCGTCCTGTTGACGCTGGGATTGTCCTGCGTGCTCGGGCTCTTTGTCCTGCTCGTCTACCACAAGACCTTTTCCGGCGTGATCTATTCGCGCTCCTTTGGCTTCTCCCTTGTGATGATGACGATGGTCACGAGCATGATCATCATGCCGATGACGGCCAACATCTCGCTTTCGCTGGGCATGGTCGGCGCGCTGAGCATCATTCGCTTCCGCACCGCAGTCAAGGACGCAATGGATACCATGTTCATGTTCTACGGCGTCGCGGTCGGCATCTGCCTGGGTGCGGGCTTCTACATGCTCGCGGTCGTCGGGGCGCTCGTGATCGCGCTCGTCATGGCGATCCTCTGCAACGCCAAGACACGAGGCGCGCTGCCCTACCTGCTCGTGCTACACTTTCGCGAAAGCGCCACTGCCGACGTCCGGCAACTGATCGCGAAGTTCAACAAAGTCAAGCTCAAGAGCAAGACCGTGCGCAACGATTCGGTCGAGATGACGGTCGAGATTCGCCTCGCCGACGGACAGGACGGCATCGTCGATCAATTTTTGCGGATTTCCGGCGTGTACGACGCATCGTTGATCAGCTACCAAGGCGATCTGGTTTCGTGAGCGAAAAAAGCCCCTGCTTTCGACCTCCCGACGCCGCGCGGCGTTTGGCGAAAAAAGTCGAAAGGCCCAAATGACGCCCTAGAATATTCCAAATTCGAGGCTATTTACAGAAAGTTCAGATTTTCTTCACGCAATTGCACTATCATTTCACACCGAATTTGGTATAATTATGGCTATGCATTGCCGCTTGTGGCAATCGAGTGCCTTTGTAGGCATACCCGACGCGCGCGTCGGCAGCGACTTTACGATTCCGAACGTAATTAGGAGAAGGATCACAATTTTGGAGGCAAGTAAACAATGAAGAAATTGACCAGAGCACTCTCCCTCCTGCTGGTATTGGCCTTTTTGATGGGTGCGATCGCGCTCCCCGCGGCCGCTGCCACAGCCGGCACCGTCAAAACCCAAACGCCTGGCTCCACCGTTACGCTCCGCGAAAAGGCGTCGACAGGATCGAAGAGCCTCGGATCGGTCAAGGACGGCACCAAGGTCTCCGTCACGGCGAAATCCGGCGACTTCTACAAAGTCACCGTCAACGGCAAAACCGGCTATATCATGAAGAGCTTCATCGTCATCGGCACGTCCGGCACGACGTCGACGTCCTCGAGCTCTTCCTCCTCCTCGACGAGCAAGAAACAGACCGGCAAAGCGACCCAGGCTGCCTACTTGTACAAGAGCTCCAACACGAGCGCCGCCAAGCTTGCGACCGTCAAAAAGGGCGCGACCTTCGACGTCATCGGCAGCACGACTAGCTTCTACAAAGTGACCTATAACAAGCAGACCGGCTACATCCTGAAGAAGTACGTCACCGTGACGACCACGTCGGGCAGCACGACCACGCCGGTCAAAGACACGACCAAACCCGGCGACAAGTCCGGCGTCTACACCTCGAGCTCCATTCCGAAGCCGGCTGACGTCGTTACGTCGAAGCAGGCGCTCTGGAACGCGCTCAGCTACCACCTGATCAACTTCGAAAACAGCTTCACCGTCAAGGTCAAAGGCTACAAAGTCGACTGGATGCCCAAAAAGACCAGCAACCTTGAATACGCCTTCACGGAAGGCTCAATCACCCTGGCTGACGACGGCCAGAAGAAACTCGACGGCGACGTCACCCAGTTCACCTTCGTCGCCAAGTACAACGAGGCCGGCCGCGTCCTCCAGGCCATGAAGAACGGCAAGTCCCTCGCTTCGTCCGACACGAAGGGCGCCGCCCTCAAGAAGATCGTCGACAAGGTCGTCGGCGAAGTCAAGGGCATGACCGCCACGAACAAGGTCATCTACATCCACGACTTCATCGTCAAGAACGTCGAGTACGACGTCGACATGACGCCTGCCAGCTTCAACGCCTATGGCGCGCTCGTCGGCGGCAAGGCATCCTGCCAGGGCTATGCCGAAGCCAACGCGCTTCTGCTGTCGGCTTCCGGCGTCGAAAACCGCCTCGTCTGGGCCAACTCCAAGATGAACGAAGGCGTCGCCACCCACGGCTTCAACAAAGTCAAGATCGACGACGGCAAGTGGTACAACGTTGACTGCACGGTCGACGATCCCATGAGCAAAACCGAAGCTGCCGCCAAAGCGGTCCGCGATCGCGTCAAGCACGACTACTGCCTCGTCACCGACGCCATCTCCAAGCAGCGCTACGACTGGGATACCGCCCGCTACCCCGCTTCGAGCACCGACAACAACTGGCATAAGCGCAACAAGGCCGTCGCGACCAGCCAGGCCACGCTCGAATCCGTCGTGAAGGCGGCCGTCGCCAAGAAGCAGAAGTACGTCTCCGTTTGGGTCGCCGACTACAGCGCCACCAAGTACAAAGCGGGCTTCGCTTCCAAGCTGCCGGGCGTCAAGTCGGTCGGCGCGACGACCACGCCGGCGCATCCCAGCTACAAGACCTTCGGCACGGCGATCTTCTTCACCTTCACGTATTAAGCCGCGGCCGAAACCAAACACCGAAACAACGATCCGACAATTGCATCACGTGTGATACCATGCCACATGGGCGATGGGATAAGGGGCAGGGTGACCTGCCCCTTCACATTGCGCACATGGAAAAATTTTAGTTTTTAGGGAATGGAAGTTAGAAGATCCACCATGGCATATGCCAATTGTGGAACACAAGGAGGAAGATAGGGATGCAGTTTACGCATCGAAATGTGTGCCGACTCTTGGCGCTGGGCATGTCGCTCGTGCTCGTCGCGGGCGCTTGCAAACCCAAGCCCGCCTCGACCGACAACGCGGCGACGGAGTCGGGCGCACCGGCCGCCGCCGAAGAAAGCCCCGCTCCCGCACCCCCCAAGCCGGATACCTCGGCTGACGACGCGATGAAAGCCTACCTGGGAGCCCTCGAAGCGGGCGACTGGGACAAAGCCCAGGGCCTCATCTGGCCCTATGCCGAGGCCTTCGAAGGCACGACGGGCCATACCATCCAAAACCTGCGCGATACCTACCAAAACCTCGGCTACGGCACGCTGTCCGGCGGCGAATTCACCGCCCTGAGCGTTCACCCCGATTACACCGTCTACTCCGTTACCTACAAATTTTCGCCCGACCCCGGCGCCGACATCGTCAACCCCGAAACGCTGACCGTTGTCAAGACCGACGCAGGCGCTTTCATCAGCCCGAACAACCTGCTCGTCGCGTATGAACTCGACACGGCCGCCGTGACCAAGGCATCCGATGCCGACCTTGCGGAAGACGACGAAGACAGCGCTTCCTCGGACGACGACGCCCCCACCGCGCCGGACGAGCCCCTCGACGGCACAGAAGTCGACGAAGTCGATCACCAAGTTCCCATGGCGCTCGACGAAGATGCCGGCTCGGAGGGCGTGACCGCCCAAGTGATCCGCGCCGCGACCTATGCCACGGGTGCGTTTTTCGACGTCGAGATCGACAACCAATCCGACAGCGTCCTTTCCCTTGGCAGCGAAGACGCGGAAGCCCTCGCCGTCTTCGAAGGCATCGTCATCACGGACGATCCCGCGATGTCGGTCGATCTCGCCAAAGATCACGCCTTTAGCCTCGGGAACGAGAAAGAAGGCGCGCTCGACAGCCGCTTTGACACCTTTGCGGGCCAATTCGAGGTTCCCTCCAAGCAGAAGGCCAACAACGAGCTCTTCTTCACACAAGACCTCCGCTTGGTGTACAACCTTTACTTTCCGGAAATCAAGCTCGGCGACAACGTGCGTTCCCTGCCGATCAGCTGGGCGGGCCTGAAACCGATCGAGGGCGGCCTTCTGTCCTGTGCCTACCTCGCTCAAACGCCGGAAAGCGCCGCGACGCCGGAAAGCGCCGCCACAACGGAATCAGCAGAACCGACGGCCGCGAGCGAATAACGGCGGCAAAAGCGCTCCCATCGAAAACACAAAAAAGTGGCCTCCGATCAGAGACCACTTTTTTTGTATACCATCTGGACCGTAGCGGACCATTTGTGAGAGCCGCCTGTGGGTGCTGTTTGCGCGAAAACGCCCGTGCGAGCGACGCCATTTTCGCGCAGATTCGCTCCGAATGCTTCACAAGCTGCGCATCAATCCGCTATGTGCGCATGGCATGCGACGTGCGACGCTGGACGCTGTTTCGCGTCGCGCGGCAGGTGATGTTGTGGTATTGTTCGTTCAGCCGGAGGGTGCGTTCACTGATACCCGTCTTTGAAAAGCTCTGTTCGAGCTCAGCCCGTACAGCGAGGCGCAACGCTTCGTCGCTTTCAGAGCGGGAGCGCTGTCGGAACGGTAAGATCACAGCCAAATCCACAATCTCCTTTCCTATGCCGTGATGTGGAGGGATCACTCTTCGGTTTCGTCGTCCACCATCAAGAGCGATTCCACGACAGCACTCAGTTCTTCGAGCAGGTTGTCGTCTTCGATCGCGACGAAATCCTCTTCTCCCTCTTCGTCTTGCACGATCTGGAAGATATAGAGGCTCTGCTCGCAATCGCAGTCTTCACCGCAGTTGCAGCCTTCGCCGTGCGCATGATCGTGATCTTCGCCATCTTCCGAGAAATCGGTCAGCACGGCATAATTGAGACCTTTATGCGTGAATTCTTCGACGATCTCCATCGAAAAGGAGTTGCCTTCTTCGTCTTCAAAGGTGACGATCTCGACGGTCATATCGTCGTCATCACCGGGGAATACTTCGTTGTTGTTCTTGTCAGACATATGTGTTCCTCACTTTCTGTGTAGGATTCGATTCCTGCAAGTGGCGCGTGTCCCGACCGAGCCAAAACCGACTGGTGGATCATCAGACGCAATGCCATACGCGGAAATGCGGTGTGCGATTGCGTTTTTTTCTTTGTCGAGCACGGGCGTTTTTCGGCGAAGATGTGACAAAAGCCGCCGGGAATCGAATTCATTGTACCGCATTCGCCGCAATGCGGCAATGCAAAAATTCCCTTATGCTACAAATATAGTGTGCCGCTCGCAGCGTTTCGACAAAATTTGTCCTATTCTTTCGATAAAAGCCGATCTTCGAGCCGATCTGCCAAACGGGTGATCGCCGCCTCGTCCTCGACGAGATCGAAGAGCTCACCGCCCTCGTCGTCGGTGCGAACGGCAAAGAAGCTTATGCAATCCTCGTCTGTGTCGAAGTCGGCCGATTCGAGGCTGGGACGCAGCGCGACGTAGCGCTGTCCGCCGTCTTCGAACTCGTCGACGAGCTCCATCTCGATGTCGAGGCCATCTTCGTCCTCGAACACGATGACCTCGGTGTCGGTGTATTGTTTTTCTTCGTCCATGCAAGTCATCCTTTCTGCGCGTTCTCGATCGCAAAAGACAAGTCTTCCCAATGCGCATCGAATTAAAACGGCGGTTCCTGGTCGGCCAGATCTTCAAACATCGTGTATTCGCCGCGCCAGACGAGATCAACATCGCCGGTCGGGCCGTTTCGATGCTTGGCGACGATCGCCTGAGCGATGTTGTCGGCGTTTTCGTCGTAGACGCTCGCCCGATACAGCAAAATGACGATGTCGGCATCCTGCTCGATCGAGCCCGATTCGCGCAGGTCGCTCATCAGCGGGCGGTGTTCGGCGCGGTTTTCCGGCCCGCGCGACAGCTGGGACAATAGCAAGATCGGCACGTCCAAATCACGCGCCATGATCTTGAGTTGCCGCGTCGTATCGGAGATCTCCTGCTGGCGGTTGTCGGCCTTGCCGCGGTAGGTCATGAGCTGCAAATAGTCGATCACGACGAGATCGAGCTTTCCCTCTTCGATCTTTAGCCTTCGGAGCTTGGATCGCATCTCGGCGAGCGTGATCCCCGCCGTGTCGTCCACGTAGAGCTTGGACTGGACAAAGGGCTCGATCGACGCGGCCAGGCTCGTCCAATCTTCTTCCTGCACCTGGCCCGTCTTGACGCGCTGCATGTCGACGAGGGCTTGCGTGCAGAGCATGCGGGTCGCGAGCTGGTCGATCGACATTTCGAGCGAAAACACCGCCACGACCGCCGCTTCTTTCAGTGCCGCGTGCTGGGCAATGTTCATCGCAAACGATGTCTTGCCCATCGCGGGACGCCCTGCGATGACGATCAGATCGCTCTTTTGCAAGCCCGACAGCCTGTGGTCGAGCGCCACAAAGCCCGACGGCAAGCCGGTCAAACCAGTCTGAGACGCGCGTTCGAGCACGGCGACATAGGCGCGCCCCACGGCGTCGCCGATGGGCGTCAAGCCGCCGCCCGCGTTCTTGAGCGAAATGTCGAAGATCTTCTTCTCCGCAGAGGCCATGACCCGATCGACTTGGTCGTCGCAACTGTACGCCTCGTCCATGATCTCTTCACACGCGTCGATCAATTGCCGAAGCGTCGATTTCTGCTGCACAATCGTGACGTAGTGCGGCAGATTGGCGAGCACCGGAAGCATGCTTCGCAGATCGGTGACGTAGGTGACGCCGCCCGCCTCTTTCAGCACATGCCGCTGCTCCAAACGCTCGACGAGCGTCACCTCGTCCACCGGCGTGCCGTTGACGTGCAGCTCGCTCATCGCCGCGAAGATCGCACGGTGGGCCGGCAGATAGAAATCCGTCTCGATCAGCCGCTCGATCACGCTAGCCAGCGCCGTTTCTTTCCGAAGCATGGCGCCCAGCACCGCCCGCTCCGCCTCGACCGAGTGCGGAGGGATCCGCCTCGCTTGCTTTTCTTCCAAGGTCTTACTTCCTTTTTGAAGCCTCTTTTGGGGGATTTCATCCCCCAAGCCCCCGACTTAAGGAACAAGTTCCTTAAGAATCCTAATTCGTTGCTACGATATTTTGATGGATCCATTTCGCCCGCCGCATAGCGACGGACGAATCGGAGGCCGCAAAAACGCCACAGTGGCATGAAGGCGGGAGCCGCACATGCCAGCGGCACCGCAGGTGCGCAAAAGTTTTTTGCTCCTTTTTTTCAAAAAAGGAGACAAAACCCAAACCTACTGCGCCTTGACCTCCGCGGTGATCGTAGCTGTCGTCTCGGCGTAGACGCGGAGGACGACGGGGTATTCGCCGAGCTGCTTGATCGTGCCGGAGAGTTCGACGTTGCGCTTGTCGATCTTGTAGCCGAGCTGCGAGGCGACGGCGTCGGCGATCTCTTTGCCGGTGATGGCGCCGAAGAGTTTGCCGTTGTCGCCGGAGCGGGCGGTGAGGGTGACGCGCTTGCCTTCGAGGGAGGCGGCGCGTTCTTTGGCGCTGTCCTTCTCGACCTGCTTGCGGTGTTTTTCGGCGGCCGACGCGGTGCGCGCGGCGTTAACGCCCTCTTCGGTCGCAGGGTTGGCGAGCTTGCGCACGAAGAGATAGTTGCGCGCGAAACCGTCGCTCACTTCGACGATCTCGCCTTTTTTGCCGGTTTTCGGGACGTCTTGCAGCATGATCACTTTCATGGCGGATGACCCCTTTCTGATGGATTACGCGCTCTCGTCGAAGTACTGGTCGATCGCCTTGATGAGGCGCTTGATCAGGGCTTCGACCGGCTGGGGCGGAAACTGTGCGCCCGCGACGTGCATGTGACCGCCGCCGCCGAGCTGCTCCAGTATCATCTGGACATTGACTTCGCCGGACGAGCGCGCGGACACGTTGATGCCGCGCTCGGTCGGCGCGAGAACGAAAGCCGCGTGGATGCCGCGCATGCCGGTCAGGATGTCGGCGGCCTGCGCCGCGATGAGCGTGGCTGACGAGGTGGCCTGGCAGACCGAGATCACGACTTCGGGGCGGACGTACTCGGCGCGGCGGACGACGTCGGCGCGATCGAGGTAGTGTTGTGTGTCGTCCTGGAAGAGCTCCTTGACAAAGACGGCGTTGGCGCCGTGCTTGCGGAGGTAGGCGGCCGCTTCGAAGGTGCGGACGCCAGTGTTGAGCGAAAAGTGCTTCGTATCGACCGTGATGCCCGAGAGCAAGGCGCTGCTGAGGAGGGGCGTCAACGTGACGTCGGGCTTGAAATACTGCAAAATCTCGCAGACCAGCTCGCAGGTCGAGGAGGCGTAGACTTGCACAAACTGCAAAGCGGCCTGCTCGATCGACGCGATGCCGCGGCGGTGGTGGTCGATCACGGCGATGGCGCCGGCCTGCTCGAGAAGCTGCGGGGCGGGCGTCGATGCGGCGAACTGCGTGTCGACGATGATGAGCAGCGTATCCGCGCCGACTTGTTCGAGCGCCTCTTCGGGCGTCAAAAACATGTTGTCGTAGGGTTCCTGCTCGGCGGCGTCGGCCAATATGCCCGCGATCATGTCGTTTTTTGCTTCGATGACGATCGACGCCTTCTTGCCCATGGCCGACGCGCAGGCGGCCACGCCGAGCGCTGCGCCGATGCTGTCATAGTCGGCCATGCGGTGGCCCATGACGACGACAGAGTCGAGCGATCGCATGAGCTGGCCGAGCGCGTGGGCGACGACGCGGCTCTTGACGCGCGAATAGCGTTCCCCCGGCTGGCGTTTGCCGCCGTAAAAGCGGAAATTGCGCTCTTGCTTGATCACGGCCTGATCGCCGCCGCGCCCCTGAGAGAGCTCCATCGCCTGACGCGCCGAGTCGAAGGCTTCGGGCAGGGTCTTGCCGATGCCGACGGCGATGCTCACCGTGATCGGCATGCCGCTGGCCGTCGGGATCTCGCGCACGCGGTCGAGCAGCGCGAATTTTTTCGAAAGCACGCGGCTCAGGTCGTTCTGTTCGAGCAGGAAGAAGAACCGCCCCGGCTCGTTGCGAACCATGACGCCGTTGTTTTCGCCAAAAAAATCCTGCATGCAGGCCAAAACCTGGGACACGACCGGCATGTCGCGGGTATTGATCAGTTCTTCGTAGTTGTCGATGTAGATCAACCCCACCGCAGGCGGGCGCGGCTCGACCGGTTTGGAGCGATTGGCCATGGTGTTCTCCTCGTGGCGACCGAAAACAAGAAAAGGCGCACAAGATTGTACGCCTGCCAACGTCGTCAGAAGTGCTGCGTCGGCGCTTATTCCGCCACGTAGGGCATCAAAGCGACGATGCGCGAGCGTTTGATGGCGCCTGCCAATTCGCGCTGGTGCTTGGCGCAGGTGCCACTCATGCGGCGGGGCATGATCTTGCCGCGCTCGGTCACAAACTTTTTGAGGCGGTACGTGTCTTTATAATCGATGCGCTCGATCTTCTCGACGCAAAACGCGCACACCTTGCGGCGGCGACGTCCGCGCGAGCGTCTGCGTTCGTCCATGTGGTTTCACTCCTTTTTGGGTACGCCCACTTTTTGAAAAAAGTGGGGCAAAAACTTTCATATGCTCCGCGCTTTCGTTCGCCGCTCAACGCGGCAAACGAATCCGAGGTGGAGCTAAGGTGTAGTTCGGGGGTCAATGCCAATCAAGTGTTGCAAAAGGCAACAGTACGCGTCAGCCGTTTTGCTGCAATGGCGATTATCAATCACCCGCTTTGGAAATACAGCCACGTTTTGCCAGCGGATTCCAACCCTTGATACGGTTTCAAAAACCGGACGAAAACGAAGTTTTCGGACGAAAGTGCTAGAAGGGCAGCGACGAGTCGTCCATGTCGGCGAAACCGTTCGCTTCCGGGAAGGACGAATCCTGATCCGGGATCGAATGGGAATCGCCCGACGAGGGGTAGGAAGGCGAAGCGCCTTCGCCGCGCGGGGTGAGGAATTCGACCTCGTCCGCGACGACTTCGTATGCCGTGCGTTTCTGGCCGGTCTTGTCTTCGTAGTTGCGCATTTGCAGCGTGCCGACGACGCCGACCTTGCGCCCCTTGGCCAGGAAGCGCCCGCAGAGATCCGCAAGCTGACGCCAGCAGGTCACGGGGATATAATCGGTGACCTTGTTTCCTTCGCCGTCTTTGAAGCGGCGATCGATCGCGATGCGGAACGAGCAGACGGATATGCCGCTGCCCGTCGAGCGCATTTCGGGGTCGGCGGTGAGGTTTCCGACGAGCATGACTTTATTCATGGCGGCTTGTCTCCATCCTTTCGGGCGTTTGCGATCAGTCGTCCAGGCGTGTGACGAGGAAACGGATCACGTTTTCGTTGATTTTGAAGTTGCGCTCCAGCTCGGCGGGAAGCTCGGGGCCGGCCGTGAAGGTCTCCAGAACGTAATAGCCTTCGTTCTGATAGTCGATCGTGTAAGCCAGGCGGCGCTTGCCCCAGTTCTGGGTGTCGACGCTGTCGACTGTGCCGCCGCCTCCGGTGATGACGCCGTTGAAGCGGTTGATCAGCTCCTGAATGGCCGTATCTTCGAGATCGGCGCGCAGGATGTACATGACTTCATATTTGTGCATGCTACTTTCACCTCCTTGTGGACAGAAGGCCCCACATCGCGTGCGGAGCAAGGACGTTAGCGTTGGTATTATATCAGAAGAACCCGGCTTGTGCAAGGCAATTGCGCCCGGTTTGGCCAAAAGAACGGCTTCCGGAGCGATCCGAAAGCCGTTTGCAATCGAAAAAGTTGCAGTTCGCGTCATTCCATCCCCAGCATGCGCAGGGCATTGCCGCCGCAAACCGCGCCGATTTCGTCCTCGGTCAGGCCGGCATCGGTCATCTGGGCGACATGTCGCTTGACAGACAGCAAGGGGTAATCGCTGCCGAGCAGCAGCTTGTCGAGTATGCCGAGCGCGCGCGCCACACGGTACACGTCCGGCTTGTAGAGAAAAGGCGTCGCCGCCGTGTCGTAATAGCAGTTCCGAAGGCTCTTTCGGATTTCCGGCATCAGTTCGTAAAAGGGCAAGCCCCCGCCCCAATGCGCGAATATCGTCGTCAGTTCGGGGTGGTGGTCGGCAAAGGCGGCCATGCGCTCGGGATAGGCTCTCGTTTTGCCCGCGTAGTCGTGCCCAACCGGTTCGTTGGCGTGGATGATGACGGGCAAATGCCGTTCGAGGCAGATGTCGGCAAAGCGCTGTGTCTGCGCCAATTCTTCTAGCGCCCAGCGTTGGCCGTCGGGGAAAAGTTCGCCGATCCCCTTCAAACCCGCCGCCAAACAGCGATCGATCTCCTTGTCGGCGTCCGGCGCGCCCGGCACAACTGTGATGTAGCCGATCAAGCGATCCGGGTAGCGCTTGACGGCATCGATCGTGTAGTCGTTTGCGATTCGGCAGTTTTCCATGTGCTGGAATCCGAAGCCGAACACGATCGACTTGTCGACGCCGGACTGGTCCATGCCCGCCACGATGCCTTCCGCATCGGCGAACTTGTTGTGCTTCGTGCCGGAGAGCAGCGCAAAATAGGGCTCGCTGTCTTCGAGCTTGCGCCAATCCTGAATCCACTCGGGCAAGGTAAGATGTACATGAACATCGATGACCATAGCAAACCTCACAACGGCGCGTTCGACGGACGTCGGACACGCCGGGCTTTCACCCCCAAAATCTATGACTTTCGGGGACCTCGGATCGGCTCCGATGGGGGTAGGCAACGGAACCATGAGAGTGCTTTCATCCAAAATAGGGATTCCAAAGGGTCCAGACCCTTTGGCGGGGTCCAGGGGCAGAGCCCCTGGCGTAGCCCCCTAATGCCCGACGAGATGCGCGACGTACATGTCGGCGATGTTGAGGGCGACGGCGAGCTTGGCGCGATCGTAGGCGGCGGACTGCGCCATGCCGGAGGCGTAGGCGCGGGCGGCGTCGTCGAAGCCGCCCATGTGCCAGCGGATGGCGAGGGCTTCGTCGTCGGTGAGGGGGAGGTAGCGTGCGACGAGAAAGAGCGACTTTTCGCCGTGGCCGAGAGGGAAGCGATCGTCGACGAAGAAGCTTTCTTCTTCTTCCCAGCGTTTTTCGCCGGGGATCTTGACGTTGCGCACGCGCTTGCCGTAGAAGTCGGCTTTGCAGACGTCGTGGAGCAGCGAGACGATCGCGATCGAGCCGGAGGGGATCTCCGACTCGAAGGGCTTGCAAAAGTTTTGCATGTACTTGTGGACGCTCAGGCTGTGCCGGAGCAGGCCGCCGACGATCGCGCCGTGCTTGGTTGTGCTGGCGGGCGCTTCGTAAAAGTCGGTCGTCGCCAGCCAGGCGAGCAGCGCTTCGACGCCATCGCGTTCGGTGGCGCGGAGCAGCTCGTCAAAGCGGGCTTTCATGGTTTCGAGCATGTCGTCGGGCAGCGAGGCTACAGGGATCATGGCGCCTCCTTGCGTTGGCCGCGATGTTAAGGGCGTTTGAGCAGCGCGGCGATTTTGTCGTAGCTGTATTCCGTCGAGGTGCAGCGGTTGCGGGTATCGGTCCAGGTGTGCGTTTTGCGCAACTTTTGGTCCGTGACGCAGAAATAGCTGTGATCGGCGCTTCCTTCGACGTCCGGCAAGGGATCGTCCCAGGTCGCGTCTACATTATACCAGTTTCCGTCGTCCAATTGCACGCGGTTCCATGCATGGTTTTCATATGTGTAGCCGACGACGTAGTCGCACGCGACACCGACGGCGTTGAGCAAGAGCTTCATCGCCTCGGCGTAACTCTGGCAGACGCCCTTGCCTTCGACGAGGACGCCAAACGCCGTGTAGGAATCGGGGTAACGGTTGCTCTTGTTGAGTGCCGTCTCGTCGTAGCGGGCGTTTTTGACGATGTAATCATGCACGGCCAGCACGCGTTCGTAACGCGTTTTCATGCTGCGCAAGCCCAGCTCTTGGATGATCTCGTCGCAGCGCGCTTTGAGCACCTGGGCGTCGCTGCTCAAGGTCGGGCTTTGGCCTTGGTAGCTCGCGGCGACTTCGGCGGCCGAGGCGTACTTAAACGTGCAGGTCGCTTCGACAAGCGATTCCGATGCACTGCCGTTGACCCAGACAAAGCTGAAATGCAGCTCGCGGCAATAGGCGGCAAAAAACTCCTCGGAATTGGGGAAGTAAGCCATGATGGCCTTTTCGGCCAGCTCGTCCTGGAGAGGAAGGTTCTTGATCGTAAACTGGAAGGTGTAACGCTCCTTGTATTCCGCCGCCGCCTGGAGAAGCGCGCGGTGGAGGGAGTCGCGGCTGGGATAGGTCGGCGTTCCTTTGGGGGCGCGTACCAGCAGGGTTCGGCGCTGCTCCTTGCCGTCGACACGCGCCTTGATCTCCGCGATGCCGACCCCCTTGGCTTCGACCTTGCCGGTGTCGGTGACTGAAGCGACAAAGCGATCGGAGGAGAGCCAGGATGCACCGTGGAGCGACGAGAAAAGCTGGTTTCGATCGCCCACCCGGAGCTCAAGCGTATCCGCCGCGCGTGCCACGGTGGGAAAGAGCGGACTCAACAAGACCCCCATCACGAGGATCACAAGCAATACTGCGCAATACGCATTGCGCATGGTGGTTGGTTTCATGTCGTCTCCTATGTTAGAAATGGGGCGGTGTGCGGGCCATGCTGATCGTCAGGGTATGGCAGCCCTGTGTGAGTGCATCAGCATACCATAGCTATATCATACAAAATTTGGGTGAAATAAACAAGGATAAATTGCTAAATTTTACAATTTGTAGCATTCACGAACGGATTGCCCTATATTGGAAAAAGGGGAGATCCGAAGCAATGACGCGTTTCTCTCGGATCGTATGAGGGCTCTTGCTGTGATATGTAGTTGGCCGGCGATGTGCTATAATGGGGGAAAGACATGCGCGAAAGCGGGCGAAAGGAGCGGGAACCATGCGAACTTGCACCATGGGCATCGATGTAGGCGGCACGAAACTGGCATACGGATTGTTTGACGAGGAGCAGCGTTGCGTGCTTTCGCGCGTCACGCCCTCCATGCCCGAGGCCGAGCCGATCGACATGATCGATGCGATGATCTCCGAGGTGGATGGAATCTTGTCCGAGGTGGGCTTGGGCCGCGCCGATCTCGCGGGCTTGGGCCTGGCGCTGCCTTCTTACATCGACACGCGCCAAGGCCGCATCATCCGTTCGTCCAACCTGCCGAAGTGGTTCGATCTGCCGGTACGCGAGCTGGTGCGGGAGCGGCTGGACGTGCCGCTCGCCCTCGAAAACGACGCCAACACGGCGGCGATCGCTGAGCAGCGTTTGGGCGCAGGGAAGGGCTGTCCGAACATGATCTACGTGACTGTATCGACGGGCGTGGGGGGCGGCTTGATCTTGAACGATCGCATCTACCACGGCAGCTACGGCGCGGCGGGTGAGATCGGGCACATCCCGATCTCGGAACTCGGCGACAACGTATGCGGCTGCGGACTGACGGGCTGTGTCGAGTCGTTCGTATCGGGCCCGCACATCGTCGAGTTCGTCGAAAAGCGCATCGCGGCGGGCGAAACGAGCTTGCTGGAAACGATCGCGGACGGAAAGCCAATCACGACGCGCCACATCGCCGAAGCCTTTGCGCGGGGTGACGCTTTGGCGTTGCGGGCGCTCGACCGCGTGTCGGAGTATTTGGCGCGCATGTTCGTCGCGCTTTACCAAGTCTTGAACGTCGATCGCGTCGTCTATGGCGGCGGCGCTCTGAAGATCAGCCCGATCCTGATGGAGCGGGCCGAGGCGCGTTTTCTCGACATGCTGCCCATGGCGCGCGCGTATCCGGTCACGTTTTTGCCCGCCGCCCTCGGCGACGACGTCGGTATGATCGGCGCCGGCTTGATCGCGCGCGAGTACGCCGTCTGAGTTCCACGGGCTCAGATCGGCGAAACACCATTGAACCCCAAAAAGGCCGCCCGAGAGGCGGCCTTTTTGATGGAACGAAGTCAAAAGGCAGGCATGGCGGGCAAAACAGCGAGCGGATGACGCGCATGCATACGCGGGCATACGCGGCAATTTACAAAATAATCCTTATGAAACTGAAACAAGGGGTTGACATTATATGGTAATCGACGTACAATGAATTCAACCTATACTATCTATTTTTTAGGATGAGTGGGAATTTTCTAGTACAAGGGATGGTGTGATGAAACTGATACTGACACATGCGAGGGTTCGCAAACGTGCCGCGGCTTGGAGCCTGGGCGCGGCGCTCCTGCTGGGCCTGGCGATGGCGCCGTCCGCGTGGGCGACACAGCTCGCCGAGCCGGGGCTCGTGCAGCTGGACGATGCGGCCGAGGATACCCTGGTCGCCGACGTCCTGCCCGAAGCGGGACTGGATCTCGAGGTCGTCGAAGACCCCGGCCTGGTCGCGGACGACGAAGAACTCGCCGACTTCGGCGCCCTCAAGGATGCCGATGAGGCGGACGCCTACATCAACGAAGACTTGCTCGACATCGACTCCGACATCAGCGACGAAGCCTTTAACGAACTGATCAGCGAGCAGGAAAGCACGAAATCCAATGAAACGGCCCAAAAACCGGCCGCGACGAAAAGCAGCGCCACCCGCAGTACCTCAAAGGATAGTTCGGATTTCGAAGAGACGACACGCAGCAATGCCTCGCGCTCGGTCGATAACGTCAACACCGGCGAGGAAACTCCGATCCTCGTGGCGGCGCTTCTCGCCCTCATCGCGGGCGCCGGATCGATCAACTTCGTCCGCTCGCGCCGATTCCACCGTTGAAACCGAACGAAACGAACGCAAAAAAAAGTGGTCATTGCGACCACTTTTTTGGTGCCGTTTGGAATCTTAGCGCAGCGTGACGCGGATGACGCCGTCGATGGAGGCGAGTTCGTCACCGATGCTGGGGTCCAGCGCTTCGTCGAGGTCGATCACCGTGTAGGCGTAGTCGTCGCGGCTGCGGTTCATCATGTTCGTGATGTTGGCGCCGCGCTCGCTCAAAAGCGCGGTGAACTGGCCGATCATGTTGGGGGTGTTGCGGTTGATGATGCAGATGCGCATTTCGCCGCTGCGCTGCATGACACAGTGGGGCAGGTTGACGGCGTTGCGGATGTTGCCGTTCTCGATGAAGTCGCAGAGCTGCTCTGCCGCCATGTAGGCACAGTTTTCCTCGCTCTCGGGCGTCGAAGCACCGAGGTGGGGGATGCAGATCACGTTGTGCACGCCGATCAGTTCTTCCGCGGGGAAATCGGTCAGATAGCGGCCGAGGCGGCCCGCTTCGAGCGATTCGAGGATGGCGGCGTTGTCGGCGAGCTCACCGCGGGAAAAGTTCAACAGCGTGGCATTGGGCTTCAGCGCGGCGAGGAAGGACGCGTCGATAAAGCCGGTGGTCTTGTCGCTGAGCGGGACGTGAACCGTCACGTAGTCGCACTGGGCGAGCAGGGCTTCGATCGAGGTTTCGCGCTTGACGGCGCGGCTGAGTCCCCAGGCGCTGTCGATCGAGATGAAGGGATCGTAGCCGAGCACCTTGAGACCCATCGCGTAGCCCTCGTTGGCGACCATGACGCCGATCGCGCCCAGGCCGATCACGCCGAGTGTTTTCTCTTTGATCTCGCTGCCGATGAAGCGCTTCTTGCCCGCTTCGACGAGGCCGGGGATCTCGCTGCCCTTGCCTTTGAGCGTCTGGCACCAGTCGATCGCCTCGATCAAATGGCGGCTGGAGAGCAGCATGGCCGCAAAGACCAGTTCCTTGACGGCGTTGGCGTTGGCGCCGGGCGTGTTGAATACGACAATGCCCGCCTCGGTACAGCGCTGGACGGGGATGTTGTTGACCCCGGCGCCCGCACGCGCGATCGCTCGCAGTGACGGATTGAACTCGAGGTTGCCAATTTTCGCGCTACGCACCAAAATGCCGATGGGATCGGGGGCGTCGTCGCGGATATCGAAGCGATCGGGTGTCAGTACGTCGCGCACGACGCTTGAGATCGCGTTGAGTGTTTGGATTCGTTCCATGATACTTGCATACTCCCAGAATATTCATGCGAATCAAAGGTTGAACGCCGCAGCCGAAGCGAGCCATATTTCTAGAGCGGGCGATTGACAATGCGAATCAAGGGTTACCAACCTAACGTATCGCGAGGCTGTTTTGCTGCAACGGGCGATTGATAATCGCCCCTACAGGCGCACAAACAAGGCTTACGGGGTGTAGGGGCGATTATCAATCGCCCGCTTGGGAAACCCCAACTCGTTTCGACAGCGGATTTGATAACCTGTTTTCGGGTGGCGGGTT
>JAVBLF010000096.1:0-3827 GCA_031553675.1 Eubacteriales bacterium
CTCGAACAACAGTCGCGGTGGGTGACGGGGATGCCGGCATAGGAGGGCGCGGCGATCGCGCTCGTCACACCGGGCACGACTTCGAAATCAATGCCTTCTTCGATCAGCGTTTCGATCTCCTCGCCGCCGCGGCCAAATACAAAGGGATCGCCGCCCTTGAGCCGCACGACGGTCCCGCCGGGACAGGCCACGGCTTCGTCTGCGAGGAGGCGCGAGATCGCGCCTTGTTTGACCTTGTGATAACCCGCTTCCTTGCCGACGTCGATCACCTTGGCCGTCTGCGGGATCAGTGCCAGCGTTGGCGCGGCGACGAGACGATCGTAAACGACGACGTCGGCGCGTTCGATCAGCTCCTTGGCGCGCAGGGTCAGCAGGCGGACGTCGCCCGGTCCGGCGCCGACGAGGTAGACTTTGGCGGCAGTGGTGTCAGGCATGTCGGTCCTCCTCTTGCTGTCGGGCGATCCTTTCGATCATGGTTTGGGCGAGCGTCCGGCCGAGTTCGGCGGCGCGATCGCGCGAACCGAAGACGTCTATCACAAACGGCGCATCGTCGCGATCGGCGATGACTGCGATCAGGGCGATCTTTGCGCCTTCGAGCACGTGGGCATGCGCGCCGACCGGCGAGGTGCAGTCGGCTTGCAGCGTCCGCAAAAAGGCGCTTTCGGCGGCGTAGCAGTCGCGGGAATCGGCGTCGTCGAGCGCGGTCAAAGCGTCCTGGAGCGCAATATCGGGACCGCGCCGCGTCTGAATGGCGAGTATGCCCTGTCCTGCGGCTGGAATCATGGCATCCGTCGAAAACACCTGTGAGATGCGGTCGTCCAGCCCCAGCCGCTTCAAACCGGCGACGGCGAGCACCGTCGCGTCGCAAACGCCGCGCTCCAGCTTGGCGAGGCGGGTGTTGACGTTGCCGCGCAGCGTGACGAAGCTGGCCTTGGGGTAAAGCGCTCGAAGCTGGAGCATGCGACGGGGCGACGAAGTGCCGAAGACGACGGCTTCGTCGCGCGCGATCGTCCGGCCTGGCGGCAGGATCAGGGCGTCGCGCGGGTCTTCGCGCCGGCTGAACGCGGCGATCGGCAGGTCGTCCGGCGTCAATTGCGGCATGTCCTTGAGGCTGTGGACGGCGAGGTCGATGCTGCCGTTCCGCAGCCTTTCTTCGAGTTCGAAGGTGAAGAGTCCTTTGCCACCGATTTCGGCGAGCGCGCGGTCGAGGCGGCGATCGCCCTCGGTTTCGATCGGCTCGATCTCGATGCAGGCGTCGGGCATCAGAGACGCCAAACGCGCCTTGACCCACTCGCTTTGCGCGAGGGCAAGGGCGCTCTTGCGGCTGCCGATCGCGATTCGTTTTGTCATGATTCGCTCTCGCTCGTGTCGTCGTGTGTGCGCGCGCGTTCCGCTCTGAGGCTGCATTGCGCGACGTTGCGGATCGTCGGCCAGTGCATGGCGAGCGATCGCACCAGATGCTTGCTGTAGCGGCAGTCGCCGCTCGTCAGCCCGACCGAAACCGCTTCGTCGCGGAAGGTGCCGGGGAAGTGAAAGCTGCCGAGCGCGGCGTCACTCGCGCAGGAAATGGGGATGCCGAGCGCTTTGGCTTCGGCGGCGATGGCCGCGTTGACGCTTTTGTCGTCGGTTGCAGCCACGACCAAGGCTGCACCGTCACAGTCGCCGTTCTGGTATTTTCGAAGCGTAGTCTCGACGCCGTTGGGCATGCAGCCGCAAAGTTCAGGCGCGACCACGCGCACTTGGGCGCCATACGCGAGCAGGGTCTGCACGCGACGGACGGCGATGCGACCGCCGCCGAAGACGACGACGCGCTTGCTGTCGAGGTCGAGGAAGATCGGAAAGCGTGGCCGCGGCATTTCCGGCCTGCCGAGCCGAGCGTTCGCGAACCGGAGCGCGGCTTTGATGTCGCCGGACGGACAGCCGAGCGGTTCGGGCGGGCGCTCGATCAAGACGAGGGTCGCGCCGACATTTTGGGCGGCGTCAGCCTTGTCCTGCGCGCCGCCGACATCGCCGCCGTCCTTGCTCACGAGAAAGCGCGCGCCGCGCGCCTGGAGAAGCGCTTCGTTGAGCGCGCGCGGAAAGGGTCCTTTCATGGCGATGATCTGCTCTGTGGAAAAGCCCAGTTCATGGCATCGAGCCAGCGACTGCCGATCGGGCAGCACGCGGACGCTCAAGCGCCGTTTGAAGTCGGGGATCTCCGTAAAAGCGGGCAGGCTGTTGACGCCGGTCGTCAAGAGCGCATGCCCCTCGCGCGCGGCGAGATACGCGGCGGCTTCCTCGGGCGTCTTGACGCGGACGACGTTGCCGCCGACAAAGGGCGTTTCAGGACGCAGCACGCGAAAGTAAGGCGTGCCCGTGTTTTCGCAGACCGCGCGCACGTTGCGGCTGACGTTTTGGGCATAGGGGTGGGTTGCGTCGAGCACGCAGGCCACACCTTCCGCGATCAATCGGGTCATGTCGTCGGCGTTGAGCTTGCCGACGCGCACCTCGACGCCGCGCAGGTCCTCGACCAGCTCGCCGCCGTACTCGCTCGCCACGCTTACCACCGTCGGCACCCCGTGCGACGCGCACAACTCACAGAGCTGCCGTCCCTCGCTCGTGCCGCCCAGCACCCAGGCAAACATCAGACCAGCCTCCTTTTTGGGAAACGCGCTTTTGGGGACCGCGCTTTTAGGGGAACGCGCTTTTTGAAAAAAGCTGCGCAAAAACTTTCATCCCCGCACCATTTCGTGCGCCACGCTGTGGCGCGCGAATCCGAGTTTACTGCGATGCAGAGGGCATCGCACGCTTTGTGGATAGGTCGATTGGTCGGTGTGGGAATTTTGCAGTTAGTGGCGGCTTTGGTGGGTTTTGTTTTCATAGCCGCGCGGCGTGACCATGCGGCCATCGATCGCGCGGGTTTGGGAATTGCCGATGAAGACCGTCGTGAACATATCGACTTCTTCGTCGCGCAGTTCGGAGAGGGGGAGGATCTTCGATTGCTCACCGTCGCGGCCGATGTTCTTCGTCCAGCCGCAAACGGTATCCGGGCGAAGCGTTTCCAGCAGGATGTCGCAGGCGCGGGAAAGCTTGTCGCGGCGGGATTTCGACATCGGGTTGTAGATCACGATGCAAAAGTCGCCCATCGCCGCGGCGCGGACGCGCTTGTCGATCAGATCCTGCGGGGTGAGCAGGTCGCTGAGCGAGATCGTGCAGAAGTCATGCGAAAGCGGGGCGCCAAGCAACGCGGCGCCCGAGCAGGCCGCCGTGATGCCGGGGAAGATCGAAATGTCGAGGCCCTTTCCCTCGGCGCTTTCGAGCACGAGCGACGCCATGCCGTAGATTCCGGCATCGCCCGAGCAGACGACGGCGACGCGTTCGCCCTGCATGGCCGCATCGACGGCGGCGTGGCAGCGTTCGATCTCGCGCATCATGCCCGTCGCGATCAGGCGCTTGCCGTCCAGCCGTCCTTCCAAGAGGGCGATGTAGGTCGTATATCCCGCGACGACGGTAGCGCGGCCAATGGCGGCGTCGGCCTCCGGCGTGCACTGCTTCGCCGCGCCCGGCCCGATGCCGACAACTGCGATGTCACCCATGCCTATTTTTCCTCCAAAAAACAAAACTTTACCAACAAAATGAGACGCGCGAAAAAAGCGCTTTCTCGGTACTAGCTTTCAGTATGCGAATCAAGGGTTGACTTTGTTCAGGCAAAATGGAATGTTCCATTGGTACGCGGGCGATTGATAATAGCCCCAACTCCCCGATAGCCTTGTTTATGCGCCTGTAGGGGCGATTATCAATAGCCCGATGCATCCAAACGGCCGCGCGCTCAGTTAGGTGGGTAACCC
>JAVBLF010000120.1:0-5259 GCA_031553675.1 Eubacteriales bacterium
GCAGCGCGCGATGTCGTAGGCAAAGCCGTTTTTGACTTCGCCGTTTCGTTCGGCGATCGGCGAGCAATAGGCGATCGCGAAGCCGTGCTGCTGCGCGACGGAGAGGCCGAGGGAGTTTCGGATGGCGGAGCGCGAAAGGCAGGTCGAGACGGCGCAGCTTTCCAGACGGACGATCGCGGGGTCTTCCGCCAGTGTGGCGCGTTCGAGGGACCGAGCCAGCGCGATCTTGTCGTCGGCGCTGCTCGCGATCAGGCGATCGTCGACGGGGGGCAGCGTTTCGTAGTGGGGCGCGCCCTCGTAAAAGCGCATGAAGAGAGCATCCTCGTTTTCGACGCTCGCGGCGTTTTCGACGGCGCGCGCCAGAAGCGCGTTTGGGTCTTGGTCGGGATGCTCGCTGTAGGCGTAGCCGATCTGGCCGCAGTCGGCGCGTAGGCACACGCCGCCGGTTTGGCTGAGGGAGAAGTCGTCGATCGCGCCGTCCTGGAGTCGGACGCGGAAGGACTGACTTTGGGCCGCGTAGATCTCGACGGCGTCAGCGCCGCCTTTGTGGCCGCGCAGCACGGCGTCCCAAGCGTTGAGATCGAGTGCGGGCCATGTGTTCAGGTCTTTTGTCGTCAACGCGCTCCCCCCTTTCCGCCGACCGTCATCTGTGTCACGCGAATGCGCGGCTGGCCGACGTTCGTCGGGACGCTGCCGCTGAGCGAGCCGCACATGCCCGCGCCCATCCACATCCGCGTACCGACGGCGTCGATGCGCATCAGTACGTCGGCGCCCTTGCCGATCAGCGTCGCGCCGCGGACAGGGGTGGGCGTACCGTTTTGGTAGAGGTAGCCTTCGCGGACGGCAAAGTTAAACTCGCCCGTCAGCGGGTTGACAGAGCCGCCGCCCATGCTCTTGGCGAAAAGGCCGTCGAAGTGCGTGAGCATGGCGTCGGGATCGTCGTTTCCGGCGGCGATGTAAGTGTTGTTCATGCGGCTCGTCGGGGCAAAGCGGTAGCTTTCGCGGCGGCCGCTGCCCGTTTCGGACATACCCATCCTGCGCGCGCCCAAGCGGTCGATCAGGTAGCCCGTGAGCACGCCGTTGTGGATCAAGAGGTTGTGCTGGGTGGGGCGGCCTTCGTCGTCGATGTCGAGCGTGCCCCAGGCGTTCGGGATCGCGCCGTCGTCGATAGCCGTCACGCAGTCAGACGCGATCTTTTGGCCGAGTTTGCCGCAAAAGACCGAATTGCCCTTGCCGACCGAGGTCGCTTCGAGGGCGTGGCCGCAAGCCTCGTGAAAGATGACGCCGCCAAAGCCACCGTCGATCACGACGGACATTTCGCCCGCCGGACATTCGGGCGCGTGGAGCATGGTGACGGCTTGCCGCGCGGCGGATCGGGCTTCGGTTTCGACATCGATCTCGCCGTCGAAGACTTCGAAGCCCATCGAGCGCCCGGGCGCTTCGGAGCCTGTCTGGAACTCCGCGCCGTTTGACGCGATGGCGTTGATCATGATGCGGGTGCGCACGCGGCGATCCTCCGCCCAAAGCCCTTCGGAGTTGCAGATCAGAACGCGCTGATCGACGTCGCCGTAGCCAACGCTGACTTGCGAGATCTCGCTCGACTCGGCGCGGGCGGCGTCGTTGGCGCGGCGCATGAGCGCAATTTTTTCGCGCTGCGGAACGTCGGACGGGTAGCGATCGATCCCGCTGCGTTCGTCATGGCTCGTCGCGGCAAAGGCGATGTCGGTGTGTCCGGCCTTCTCCAGCCCTTCGAGCGCCGCCGCCGCCTCGCGTGCCAGCAGCAGCAACGCTTGTGCGCTCGTGTCGTTCGAGTAGGCGTAGACGCTCCGCGTCCCCTTCAGGATGCGAAGCCCCGCGCCGTACTCCCGCTGCGCCGACACGTTTTCCACGACGCCGCGCAACATCGACAGCGACAGGTTTTCGCGGTCTTCGACGAAGAGCTCCGAAAAGTCGCCGCCCGTCTTGAGGGCTTCCTGCAACGCGACTTCCGCCGCGTATTGGTCTATCATAAAACGCTCCTTTGGTCTTGGCATTCGCGTCCGGATGGGATGCCGGATTCCGCTATGTAGTGTGCATCAGCGGGCGATTGATAATCGCCCCTACAGGCGCACAAACAAGGTTAGCGGGATGTAGAGGCGATTATCAATGCGAATCAAGGGTTGCGAACCTAACGTATAGCGAGGCCGTTTTGCTGCATCGGGCGATTGATAATCGCCCCTACAGGCGTACAAACAAAGTTGGCGGGTTGTCGGGGGGATTATCAATCGCCCGCGTACACTAAGGATCATCCCATTTTTGACTGAACAAAGCTCAACCCTCGATTGGCGTTATCAATCGCCCGCCCTAGCAAGCATGTGTCCCGTCAGGGCTTCCACTGAGCGCGCTTTTCATGCGCTTCCTTGATGCGGGCTTCCTGCCCCTGGTCGCTGGGGACGTAGTAGCGTTGCCCCTGGACGCTGGGCGGCATGTACTGCTGCGGCAGGTAATGGCCGGGGTAATCATGGGGGTATTTGTAATCCTTCCCATGGCCGAGGCGTTCGCTTGCGCCAGCGTAGGAGGTGTCGCGCAGGTGGATCGGCACGGGTTGGTCGGGGATGCTTTGGGCGTCGCGCATGGCGGCAAAGATCGCCTCGACGACAGAATTGCTCTTGGGCGATTCGCAGACGTAGATGATGGCCTGGGCGATCGCTAGGCGGGCCTCGGGCATGCCGATCTGTTCGAGGGCCTGGCCGGCGGCGACGGCTTGCAGCATGGCCATGGGGTTGGCGAGGCCGACGTCCTCCGACGCGTGCGCGATGATGCGCCGGACGATCAAGCGCGGATCGACGCCCGCGTAGATCATACGCGCAAACCAAGCCAAGGCGGCATCGGCGTCCGAGCCACGCAGGGACTTGCAAAAGGCGCTGAGCATATTATAGTATTGCTCGTCGTCGCAGAGCATGACTTTGCGCTGGATCGATTCGGCGGCGATTTCGGCGGTGATGTGGATGCTGCCGTCCGAATCGGGCGAGGTCGTGAGCGCGGCGAGTTCGAGCGCGTTGAGCGCGATGCGGACGTCTCCGTTTGCGATGCGCGCCCAATGGAGGAGGGCATCTCCGTCGACGGCGAGTTTGAGGTGGCCGAGGCCGCGTTCTTCATCGGCGATCGCGCGTTCGAGGGCGACAACGAGGTCGTCGGGAGCGAGCGGGAAAAATTGAAAGAGGCGGCAGCGGCTGACGATCGCGCTCGTCATGGCGATCATGGGGT
Source organism: Eubacteriales bacterium (assembly GCA_031553675.1). Taxonomy (GTDB): domain Bacteria; phylum Bacillota; class Clostridia; order Christensenellales; family CALWSW01; genus JAVBLF01. Next base: position 3,247 of record JAVBLF010000120.1, read on the forward strand.
TTTCGGTCGTCGAGCCGACGAAGCGGATCACGCCGCTTTCGAGCGCGGGCAGGATGCAATCGCTCTGAGCCTTGCTCCAACGGTGGCACTCGTCGAGCAGCAGGTAGGTCGGCTTATCGTACATGCTCAGGCGGTCTTCGGCGCGCTCGATCGCGGTGCGCAGTTCCTTGACGCCCGCAGTGACGGCGTTCAGCTTTTCGAGCGAAGCTTTCGTCGTGTTGGCGATCACCGAGGCAAGCGTCGTTTTGCCGCAGCCGGGCGGTCCGAAAAAGATCGAGCTCGTCAGGCTGTCGGTCTCGATCGCGCGGCGGAGCAGCTTTCCGGGGCCGACGATCTGGCTTTGCCCGATGAATTCGTCCAGCGTCCGCGGCCGCATCCGATCGGCGAGCGGCGCGCGCTTTTGCCGGTTCTGCTCCAGGCTTTGCGTAAAGAGATCCACGGTTTCCTCACAATCGGCGGTCGTCTGCATGTGCTGTTCTTTTTTCCATTATACCCTTTTTCGCGCACTTGTCCATGTAAGGGCTTTCGATTGACAACGAATTCACAAAATCTTTCTTTCTGGTATGTCCCGCGCTTAGAGGGTTCTCGCCCTCCAACCCCACAAGCGCCCCACCAAAAAAGCATCGCGCCTGCTTCCCATTTTCGCGATCGCTCTGTATACTGGAGTGTAAACGAATTTGCGTATGGGAGGATGCGTATGCGCGCCTACAACTTTTCCGCCGGTCCCGCCATGCTGCCGCAGGCGGTGCTCGAACGCGCCCAGAACGAAATGCTCGAATACCAGGGCAGCGGTATGAACGTCATGGAGATGAGCCATCGCTCGTCCGTCTATGAATCGATCCTCTTTGGCGCGCGCGACAGCCTCCGCCGCCTGATGAAGATCCCCGACAGCTACGAGGTGCTCTTTCTCCAGGGCGGCGCGTCGCTCCAGTTTGCCATGGTGCCGCTCAACCTGATGCGCACCGGCAAAGCCGACTACATCGTTTCGGGCGTCTTCGCGAAGAAAGCCTACGAAGAGGCCTCTCGCCTTGGCGACGCCGCGATCGCCGCTTCGAGTGCCGACCGCTCCTATCGCTATGTGCCGCAGCCCTCTCCCGAGGCGCTCCGCCCCGACGCGAGCTACCTGCACATGACGACGAACAACACGATCTACGGCACGAGCGCACGCTCCCTCTTGCCGCCGACGAACGGCCTACCCCTCGTCGCCGACATGTCGAGCAACATCCTGGGTGAGGTCTACGACGTGTCCGACTTCGGCCTGATCTACGCCGGCGCACAGAAAAACATCGGTCCGGCTGGCCTGACGATCGTCATCGTGCGCAAGGATCTGATCCAGGCACCCGTCGCAAAAAACCTGTCGCCCATGCTGCAATACAAGGTCTATGCCGAGAACGACTCGATGTACAACACCCCGCCCACCTACGCGATCTACCTCGCGGGCCTGGTGTTTGCCCACATCGAAAAGCTGGGCGGCGTCGCGGCCATGCAAAAGCAGAACGAAGCCAAAGCCGCCTTGCTCTACGCCGCGCTCGATCGGAACCCTTTCTACACCTCCTTTGCCGAGGTGAATTCGCGCTCGATCATGAACGTCACCTTTACGACGCCCAGCCGCGAACTCGACGAAAAGTTTTGTGGAGAGGCGGCCAAAGAAGGGCTCCTCAACCTCAAAGGCCACCGCGCCACCGGCGGCATCCGCGCCAGCATCTACAACGCCATGCCCTCCGAAGGCGTCACGGCGCTGATCGATTACATGGATCGCTTCGCCCGGCGAAACGGGTAATAACGCCATCAAGGGTTGGAAACCGCAAGCGCAGTGCGTCAACAGGCGATCTGTTGCAGCGGGCGACTGCCAATCGCCCCTACATCCCCTTAAGCCTTGTTTGTGCGCCTGTAGGGGCGATTATCAATGCGAATCAAGGGTTGGAACCCGCCACCCGAAAACAGGTTATCAAATCCGCTGTCGAAACGAGTTGGGGTTTCCCAAGCGGGCGATTGATAATCGCCCCTACACCC
>JAVBLF010000011.1:0-12247 GCA_031553675.1 Eubacteriales bacterium
CAACCTACCTTATCGCGAGGCTTTTTTGCTGCAACGGGCTTTTTAAAATCGCCCCTACCGGCGCACAAAAATGTTTATCGGGTTGTTGGGGCTATTATCAATCGCCCGCGTATCATAAGGATCATCCCATTTTTGCCTGAACAAAGTTCAACCCTTGATTGGCGTTGCTATTCATCTAAGCGAAGGGCGAGCTGATTGAGGAGGCGAATGCGCTGTTTGCGGATGGTAGAGCCATCGACGCCGAGCGCCTTGGCGGTCAAGCCATCGCTCAGATGTTGGAAGTATTTTTCTTCGATCACGGCGAAGTAAGGATCGTTGCGGAGGCTGTCGAGGGCTTCCTCGATGGTATCGATTTCGAATTGGAGCGCAGCGATCTTGGCGTTGGCGTCCTGTACGAGGGCGGCGTAAATCTGTTCGGGAGGCAGGCGGACGCCGCTGCGTTGAAAGCGCGCGATGGCATCGGAGCGCATGGAAAGGCCGTTTTCTTGCAAACGTTGGAGTTTGCGGGCGGTGGAGGCGAGTTTGGCTTTGTGATCGGGGAGCGCGTAGAGGCGTTCGGCGACGGCTTTCCGCCGAAGCCTTCGGAGTTTGGCGGCGGCGTCGCGTTCTTCGAGGGCGGAGCGGAGCGCGGCGCGAAAGGCGGCTTCATCGGGGGGCGTACAGGGGGGCATGGCGAGTCCTCCTCAATCGGCACAAAAAAACGGCGCTAGAAAGCACCGGCATGGGTCAAATAATTGGAGCGTCGAGGAACTTCGATGAGGCCGTGTCGATACACGAACCCTAACATAAGCATTATAACACAGGGAATGTGCGCCGTCAAGCGATTTGTAAAAAAATGTCGCAAATGCCAAATATATTGGAGTATTGAGATGGAGGGTCATGGAAGGGGGTTGACATCCCCCCTCCACGCTCCGTCAGTTCTTCGGGTCGAAGGCATCCTTGACTTTGTCGAAGAAGCTGTGTTTTTCTTGTGTTTTGGCTGCGGAACGGCCGAAGCTTTCCTCGAATTCGACGAGTAACTGGCGCTGTCGGTCGTTGAGTTTGCGGGGGACTTCGATCTGGACGCGAACGCGGTGATCGCCGCGCACGCGGTTGTCCCCGCGGCGGCCGCGGACGATGCCATGTCCTTGTAGGCGAATGACGTCGCCGGGTTGGGTGCCGGCGGGGATGTGATAGGAGATGTCGCCGTCGAGTGTAGGAATGTCGGTGTCACCGCCGAGGGCTGCGAGGGCAAAGGGGATCTTGAGTGTCGAGGTGATGTCGAAGCCTTCGCGAACGAAGGATTTATGGGGCTTGACGCGAACGAACACGATCAAGTCACCGTTGGGGCCGCCGGATGGGCTGGCCGAGCCCTGCCCGTTGAGCGCGATGCCCTGGCCATCGTCGATGCCGGCGGGGATCTCGACGTTTTTGATGTTGCGGGATTGGGACACGAGGCCGTGGCCGCGGCACGTGGAGCAGGGTTGATCGATGACGGTGCCCTGTCCGTTGCAGGCGCTGCACGTGACGGTCGTCGCCATGCCGAAAAGGTTTTGCGCGCGTTCGGTGCCGGAGCCGTGGCATTTGGGGCAGGTTTTGCGCTGTGTGCCGGGGGCGGCGCCGGTGCCGTGACAGGTTTCGCATTTTTCTTCGCGGTGGATCGAGAAGCTTTTTTTGCAGCCAAAAGCGGCCTCTTCGAGCGTGATCGATAGGGTGACCTGCACGTCGCGTCCGGGCTGCGGACCGCGCGGGCGGCGGCTGGAGGAACCGCCGGTGAACATGGAAAAGATGTCGCCAAAGACGTCGCCGGTGGAAGACCACTGGTAGCCGCCGAAACCGCCGCCTGGGCCGCCGCCAAAGTTGGGATCGACGCCGGCGTGGCCGAATTGATCATAGCGTTGGCGTTTGTCGTCATCGCTGAGAACCTCATAGGCCTCGTTGATCTCCTTGAATTTTTCTTCGGCCGAGGGGTCGTCGGGGTTTTGATCGGGGTGGTATTTTTTCGCGCTTTGGCGGAAAGCGCGTTTGATCTCATCGGCACTGGCGCTTTTCGGGACGCCGAGCACCTCGTAGTAATCGCGTTTGCTAGCCATGGGCGTAGGGACTCCTTCAAGCAAGCAGGGCGGGGATCCGGTTTGGATCCCCTACCCCATCGAAATCGGAATGTCGTTTTGTGGAATTATTCGACTTCGTAATCGCCGCCCGCGGGTTCGTAGTCGCCGCTCTGGGCGGCCTGCGCCTGTGCGTCTCCGGCGGTCGGATCGAATCCGGCAGCATTGGGGTCGCCCTGGGGCGCGGCGTTGGCGTAGATCTTGCCGAACACGTCGTAAGAGACTTTCGTGAGCGCCTCGGTTTGCTGGGCAATGGCGTCGGTGTCATCGCCCTGCATTTTTTCTTTCAGCGCATCGATCTCGGTTTGGATGCGGGCCTTGTCTTCTTCGGATACTTTGTCGCCGAGGTCGGTCAGGCTCTTTTCGGTGGTGTAGATCAGCTGGTCGGCGCTGTTGCGGGTTTCGACAGCCTGTTTGCGTTTCTTATCCTCTTCGGCAAACTGTTCGGCTTCCTTGACGGCTTTGTCGATCTCGGCGTCGCTGAGGTTGCTCGACGCGGTGATCGTGACCTGTTGGATGTTGCCGGTACCCAGGTCTTTGGCGGACACGTGGACAATGCCGTTGGCGTCGATGTCGAAGGTGACGTCGATCTGGGGGATGCCGCGGGGTGCGGGCGCGATGCCGCTGAGGGAGAACTTGCCGAGTGTTTTGTTGTACTGTGCCATTTCGCGTTCGCCCTGGAGGACGTGGACTTCGACGGAAGTTTGGCCGTCGGCGGCGGTGGAGAAGATCTGGCTCTTCTTGGTGGGGATGGTGGTGTTGCGGTCGATCAGTTTGGTAAAGACGCCGCCAAAGGTTTCGATGCCGAGGCTGAGCGGCGTGACGTCGAGCAGAACGATGTCCTTGACTTCGCCGCCGAGAACACCGCCCTGGATGGCGGCGCCGATCGCGACGCACTCATCGGGGTTGATGCCCTTGAAGGGTTCTTTGCCAGTGATGTTTTTCACGGCGTCCTGCACGGCGGGGATGCGGGTCGAGCCACCGACGAGAACGACTTTCTGGATCTGGTCGGCGTCGAGCTTGGCGTCGCGGAGGGCTTGGCGGGTGCAGGTCATGGTCTTTTCGACGAGGTCGGCGGTCAGCTCGTTGAACTTGGCGCGGCTGATGTTGACGTCGAGGTGCTTGGGACCGCTGGCGTCGGCCGTGATGAAGGGAAGGTTGACGTTGGCGCTCATGACGCCGGACAGTTCGATCTTGGCTTTTTCAGCGGCTTCTTTCAGGCGCTGCAAAGCCATTTTGTCCTTGCGAAGGTCAACGCCATCGGATTTCACGAATTCGTCGGCCATGTAGTTCATGAGTCTGGCGTCGAAATCGTCGCCGCCGAGGCGGTTGTCGCCGGCGGTAGCGAGCACTTCGAATACGCCGTCACCGATCTCGAGGATCGAGACGTCGAACGTACCGCCGCCGAGGTCGAAGACGAGTATTTTCTGGTTGTGTTCTTTGTCAAGGCCATAGGCGAGCGCGGCGGCCGTGGGCTCATTGATGATGCGCTTGACGTCGAGACCGGCGATCTTGCCGGCGTCTTTGGTGGCCTGACGCTGGGCGTCGCTGAAATAAGCGGGCACGGTAATGACGGCCTCGTCGATCTTGGTGCCGAGGTAAGCTTCGGCGTCGGCCTTGAGCTTTTGGAGGATCATGGCCGAGATCTGTTGGGGCGAATAGTTGTTGTCGTCGATCTTGACGCGGAAGTCGCTGCCCATCTCGCGTTTGATGGAAGAGATGGTGCGATCGGGATTGGTAATGGCCTGGCGTTTGGCGACCTGCCCGACCATGCGCTCGCCATTTTTGGCGAAAGCGACGACGGAGGGCGTCGTGCGGGAGCCTTCGGGGTTGGTGATGACGACGGGTTCGCCGCCTTCGAGGACAGAAACGCAAGAATTGGTGGTACCCAAGTCAATGCCGATGATTTTACCCATTTGGAATTACCTCCACACCGCAGGCGCGGCAAAATGTTTGATTGTGCTATGTATATGTGGACAAAGCCACGGTATCACGAGAAAAATCTGGAGGAAGCGCGTGTGTTCAGTGTGTTCACGCTTGGCTCACCTTGACCATGCTGGCGCGTAGAACGCGATCTTTGTGGGCATAGCCTTTGAGAAAGACCTCCTGGACGACGCCGGCTTCCTGGCCGTCGTCGCAATCGCCTTGTGCGACGGCGTGGTGTTTGGCGGGGTCGAACGAACAACCGGCGGCCTCGATCTCGACGACGTTGAGCTTGACGAGCGCGTCGGCGAACTGCTTGGCGACGAGGCGAACGCCATCGAGCAGAGGCGAAGGCGAATCTCCGGCAGCTTCGGCGGCGCGGTCGAGGTTGTCGAGCACGGGGATCAGCGTCGCAACAGCATCGCGGACCCCGTCGTCGTAGCTTTCTTGGCGGAGGTTGGCGTTGCGTTTGCGGTAGTTGTCGAAGTCGGCCTGGCTACGGAGCGCGGAATCGGCAAAGCGGTCGCGCTCGGCTTGCAGGGCTTCGATGCTGGCTTTGAGCGCCAGGAGTTGATCGCGGCCGAGGGTGAGTTCCTCGGGCAGTTCCTCTTCCGACGGGATCGCAAACGTCGAGGCGGCAGCGGGATCAGATGCAGGTGTCCCTTCAGAGGCGTTCGCATCGGCCGTCGCGTTGGCGCTTTCCGTATCGATCACGTCCTCGGTGGAGAGGTGTGCCGCGGGTTCGGTTTTGTTTTTGTGCATGTCGAAAGCTCCTCACAAGTGAAATCCGCCCGGTTCAGGGGTCGAAAGGCTGGCTTTCGTCCTGGAGGCGAGCAGTGAAAATTTCAGAGAGACTGCGCCCAAGGTATTCGAGCACGGCGACGACGCGGGCGTAATCCATGCGGGTGGGGCCGATGACGCCGAACGAAGCCATGTGGGCGGGACCGATGCGGTAGCTTGCCGTGACGATGGAAGCGCCCTTCATTTCGTCGAGCTGGTTTTCGCCGCCGATCGTGAAGGTAATCTGCATCGGTTGAGGGCGTGGTTCGAGCAGGTGGACCATAATATCTTCTGTCTCGAGCACGCTGATCATGCTGCGTGCTTGTTCGAGATCTTTAAATTCGGGGTGAAAAAAGAGGTTCGACGTTCCACCGAGCGCAACGGGCGTTCGTCCGACCTTGCGGGCATTGCGTTGGAGGGCATCGGCGATCTGATCAAAGAACGCGCGGTGCTGGCGCAATTCGTCACCGAACTGTGTTTCGAGCAGCGCGGTGGCGTCGCCGAGCGTATGGCCGCGCAGGCGCGCGGTCAGCATGCGGGAGTAGCGCTCGAGTTCATCCGCGCCAAAACCATGCGGCACGCGCATGAGCATGTCATGGATGGTGGCAGCGTCGGTGACGACGACGGCGAGGGCGCGCCCTTCCGCGACCGGGACGAGCTGGATGTGCCGAATGGCGGCGTCGACGGCGGCAGGCGCGATGGCGACGGAAGGATAGCGCGTGAGCTGCGAGAGCACGCGGGCTGTTTGGGCGATCAATTCGCCGGCCTCCCCGATGCGCTTGTCGATGACCTGCCGAATGGAGCGGATGTCGTTGTCGTTTAGGTCGGTTTTGCGCATCATCTGGTCGACATATAGGCGGTAGGCCTTGTCGCTGGGGACGCGTCCGGCGGAGGTATGGGGCTGGTCGAGGTAGCCCATTTCCTCAAGGTCGCTCATCTCGTTGCGAATGGTGGCGCTGGACAGAGCGATGTCGGGGCGTTTCGAGATGGCGCGCGAGCCAACGGGTGTAGCGGTCGCGATATAATCGTCGATGATGGTGCGCAGGATATGCCATTTGCGGTCTTCGAGGGCCATGTTCTCACCTCCTGAGAAAGCGGCAGCGCGTGGTGTCACGCGGCCCTCTTCTGTTAGCACTCTCATCAGTCGAGTGCTAAACATCACAACTAAAATACCACTCGCGAACCGCATTGTCAAGGGGAAAGGACGAGAAGCGCGAAATATTTTTGCATTGGAATGAAAAAATGTGGGAAAGCGTGTCGTCATGCAGGAAATGTATTATAATAAGGTGCATCGCAAAATCGTCGAAATGGGATCGCATCGGACATGCCAGGACATGGAAGCAACGCGATCTTGGACATGATAGATGTAGCGCGCGAAGTGGTGGTCGGCGTCGGCCTCCGCAACGCAAAACAAGAGTGACAGAATTGAAGGGAGATCATGCGAGTGACAAAAAAGCGAATCATGGCCTTGGCCATCGCGCTCGTTCTGGCCTTGGGGGCAAGCGTGATAGCCGCAGCAGCCGGCCCGGTGCCGATCGGGGATTTCGACCTCATTGAAACGCCGTTTGGTGTGTCGCGAAAGAAGCTGTTGCAACTGCACGGAGAGCCCCACGATCACGGGGCATTCGATGCAAAAGGTTTCCATATCGAGAGCATGCTCTACGAGCGGCCCGACGGACGCAAGTCGCTCTACTGCTTTGTCGACGACGCGTTTGCCTACGCGATGGAAGAGCGGGCGTTTTACGTCGACTCGAACGAAGCGTACGACGACTTCAAAGCGCAATCGGAAGAGATGACGCTTTGGTACGACGATCCGTTCGAGCAAGGCACGTGGCAAGGTGACGAATGGTCGTCCTCGCCGGTGCTGTCGAAGCCAAAGCGATTTTCGGCGCAGTGGGATTTCAACGCCGGTAAGAGCGAATTGAGCTCATACTGGCAAGAAGGCGATCGTTGCGTGATGACGGTCAGCATCTCAAAGGTCGTCGGCGATTCGAAACACGCCTTTGTGATGGAACGGCACTATTACGATCCCGTGTTCTTTGATGCCTACCGTGACGCAGACGAAGGCAATTGAGCGAATACGAAAAAAGTGGCACATGCGGCCACTTTTTTTGTGCGTTGGGTATCTCGTTATTTGCCGAAGCCCTTCATGAGGTTCGAAACGGCGCCCTTCATCTGGTCGCTCTGCGCGAAGTTGGCGCAGACCTCTTTAACCTCGTCGAGCGATTCGGGCTTGATGAGGGACAAGAGTTGGGGGGTCATGCTGGCGAGTTTCGACGCGTCGAACTGGCCGGCTTGCTGTTGTTGGAAGGCATCGCCGAGGAGCTTCTTGGCTTCGTCGAGCTTACCTTCCTGTACGCGATCCGTGATAAAGCTCAGAAACTTGTTTTGTCCTTCGTTCATGTTTGTCTCTCCTGTCAGATCTGTTTTCGAAAACGACATGACGATAATATCACACAATTGCAATGCGTGCCACCGGACGGATCGAAGAAAAACGGCGTCAATTGGCGAATTTCCACGATTCGAGGATGTCCTCGAGTTCGCCCAGCGCGTTGATGCGGTTGACCTGCGCGCGCAGAGCGGCGGCGCCGGGAAGTCCGGTCAGGTAAAAGGCGGCGTGTTTTCGCATTTCAACGATGGCGCGGTCGCCTTTGAATTGAACGAGGAGGCGGGCGTGTCTGAGTGCCATGTCGGCGCGTTCGGCGGGGCAAGGGGGCGGAAGGACTTCGCCTCGTTCGAGAAACGCGCGAATCTGGGCAAAGATCCAAGGGTTGCCCTGTGCCCCGCGCGCGACGAGCAGGCCATCCACGCCGGTGGCGTCGAGCAAATCCCGCGCGTTTTGGGCTGAAAACACGTCGCCATTCCCGAGAACAGGGATGTCGAGCGCTTCTTTCACGGCGCGAATGGCGTCCCAGTCGGCGGATCCGGCGTAAAACTGCATGCGCGTACGGCCGTGAATGCCGACGGCGGCGGCTCCGGCATCCTGAAGGCGGCATGCGAAGTCAACAGCATTGAGGTGGGTGTCGTCCCAACCCTTGCGAAACTTGGCGGTCACAGGCACGCGAGACGCGCGTGAGACGGCGCGTACGATGTCTGCGGCGAGCTCCGGTGTGCGCATGAGGGCAGCGCCTTCGCCGTTGCCAGTGATCTTGGGGGCGGGGCAGCCCATGTTGATGTCGATCAGCGCGAGTGTAGCGCCGAGTTCGTCGCAAAGCCGTGCGGCCTGATCGGCCATGATCGTGGGATGCGAGCCAAAGATCTGGACGGCGGCGGGTACTTCGACGGGATCGAGTGCGAGAAGCTCGACTGTGCGCTCGCCGCCGTAGTGGAGGCCCTTGGCGCTGACCATTTCCGTGCAGGTCAATCCGCAGCCCTGCTCTTTGCAGAGCAGGCGAAACGCGCGATCAGTGATCCCGGCCATGGGAGCCAGCCATGCGCGTCCACCCGCGCCCTCTTCGTTCGCAAGCAAAGCGCGGATCGATTGGACGGCGTCGGATTGGTGCATGGGCGGGGCCTCCGTATCGTTAGGGTGTCGGCGTGGGGCTGGGCGAAGTGGAAGCGGTCGCGCGGGGTTCGGCGGGCTGGTCAGCCGGGCCGAGAGAGCGGAGCGCTTCGATATACCAGCGATTGTCGCTGTTCTTTTTCATCGTGATTTCATAGCGCTGGGGATTCCACTGCGGGACCTCTGTGGGGAGGTCGGTACGTTCAGCGCTTTCGGGGACAGAGCCGGTGATGTTGGAAACGAGCTCATCCGCAACGACGAGCGCCTCATCGGACCAGGGATAGACGCGGATCGAGCGGATGCGGACACTGTAATCGAAGGCGGTAACGGAGATGTCGGCGTAAGGGCTGTCAAGGACATCCGCATCGTGCTGGAGGGCAGACGAAGCGAAATATTCGTAGAGTTCGGCTTCATCCTCGGACGTCGGGGCGTTTGCATGAAGGATGACGTTGGCGCGTTTTTCAAAGCCGTCATTGATGAGGATAAAGATCGTGCTAGCATTGAAAGCCCATCCGAAAGCGAACCACAGCACAGCGGCCACGAGAGCGAATATGATCAGGGACTTCGCGAGAAACCAGAGCGATCGTTTGAAATACATCATCGAGTCCTTACCAGCGTCGCAGGTGTGCAAGCAAAAGTGCGCCGCGCAAGAGCGACGCAGTGGTATTATATCACGTTTGACAGGCGATGCGCAAAAGGCCGCCAAAAGCCTACAAAAAACGCATTGTTTGGGCACAGTTCAAACGGTGGTTTCGGACTCGCATGTGCGGATGAAGTCAACGATCGGGCGCGCGGTTTCCTGCGACACAAACGTGACCGCCTGGCCATAGAGGGCGAGGAATTGTCGGTCCTCTTCGCTTCGTTCGCCTTTTTGCCGTTCGATCATGCACTTCATCATAGCCATCATGACCTTGTGGACGGGGCCGAGGCGTTTGTAGTCGATGCCGCCGCGAAGGTGGAAAAAGCGGATGCGATCGCGCAGCGCATCGGGAACGTTCTTTTGGATGATGCGCGCGTAGTCGGTTTCGTCGGGATTGGCAAGGCCAACAGTGAACACGGCGACGGGCTTCCCTTCGAGCGCGTCGAAGGCGTCGATCACGCGTTTCATGCCGCGAATCCCACCGGCGTAGAGCCCGCCACCGATGACGAGCGCGTCGCAGGCCAACAGATCGTCTCGCTTAAGCGCTCTGGCGGAAAGGCAGCGCGCGTCGAGCGCTTGGGCGATCCAGGAAGCGTATTGCTCGGTCGTGCCATACTTCGAGCCGTAGGCGACAAGTGTTTTCATGCGCTCCCCTCCCCTGTCTTGGGGAATTTCATCCCCCAAACCCCCGACTTAAGGGTCAAGGACCCTTAAGAATCCCATTCGTAACATTTTGAAATCGCTGTAAATACCGTATCAGCTTGCCGAGAGGCGTTTGCGCAGCATATCAAAGGCGGCGAGCGTCGCGGAACGCCTCGTGCGCGCCCGACCGCCTGCGCCGGAATCGAAGCGCTGGCAGGTATCGCCGCCGGGACCGCTGACGGCGATGAAGTAGAGGCCTTCCGGTTGACCGATCGCGTTGGGGCCGGGGCCGGCGACGCCCGTCGTCGCGACACCCCAGATCGTCCCCGCCCGTTCGCGGACGACACGCGCCATGGCGATGGCAGTCTCTTCGCTGACGGCGGTATGCGCGTCGAGCGTCGCCTGCGGGACACCGAGCCTGCACTTGGCTTCGTCGGAGTAACAGACGATCCCTTCGCGGAAGCGATCCGAAATGCCGGGAATCTCGGTGAATTCCGAAGCGATCGCGCCACCGGTGAGGCTTTCGGCAATGGCGATGGTGGCGCCGCTCGCCTGGAGAAGTTTCGCGCAGACCTGCGGAAGCGACTCGTCGTCGGTCGAATAGACGGCGTCGCCCAAGCGTTCGACGATCGCGTCGATCACGGGTTGGAGGAGCGGATTCGGATCCTCGCCGATCTTGGTGCGTGCCGTGACGCGCAGCTTGACGCCGACGAAATCGGCATAGGGAGCGATCGTGGGATTGGTCTGTGCTTCGATCAGGTCGCGCAGTTGGTGCTCGACCATGGATTCGCCGATGCCAAAGATGCGAAGCATGCGGGACGAAAGGACGCGATCACACTTTTGCTCCAGGTAGGGAAAGACGCTGCGGCGAAACATCTCTTTGAGTTCGCTCGGCGGCCCGGGCAGAACGATGATGGCCTTGCCGTTCCTTTCGCTGATGCAGCCGGGTGCGGTACCGACGGCGTTGGGGAGTATGCTTGTGCCGCGGGGGAATTGCACTTGGCGGTAGTTGTTGGGCGAAAGCGTATAGTGGCGGCGTTCAAAGAGGGCCTCGAGTTCGCGCTTGCTCGTTTCGTCCTCGACCATATCGACGCCGAGGTAAGCGGCGACGCCCCATTTCGTGAGGTCATCGGCAGTGGGTCCGAGGCCGCCTGAAAGGATGAGGATGTCGGCGCGGCTCATGGCGCAGCGTATGGCATCGACAAGGCGGTCGAGGTTGTCGCCGACGGTCGATTGGTGGTAGAGGTTGATCCCCAGCGCACTGAGTTGCTGGGCGAGGTATTGCGCGTCGGTGTTGACGATCTGGCCCATGAGGAGCTCGGTGCCGACGGAAATGATTTCAGCGGTCATACAGCGTCACCTTTGTTTGAAATGGGGGCATGCGGCGTTCGAAAGCGTCATTTGCGGAAGTCAATGTAAGGCCAATAGGCGCGCATGTATTCGTAGCCGGACCAAACGGTCAGGAGTGTCGCGAGCAAGACGAAAAGGCCGATGATCCAAGCCGCCGCGCCGCCTAACACGGCCTCGACCGCTGGACGCAGCAGAAGCAAGAGGAGCATGACGAATTGCAAAACGGTTTTCGCCTTTCCGAGCCAGTTGGCGGGAACGACGACGCCCTTGTCGGCGACGACTAGGCGAAGGCCGCTGACGATGAACTCCCGACTGATGATGATGATGGTAACGACGGGCGAGAGAGAGCCCTTCGCCGAGAGCATGACGAGGGCAGCCGCGGTCAGGAGTTTGTCGGCGATCGGATCCATGAGCTTGCCGAAGTCGGTGACGAGGTGGCGGCTGCGGGCGATGCGGCCGTCGAGCATGTCGGTGACGAAAGCGCCGACGAAGAGGATCGCAGCCAGCCAATAGGCGTAGCGCCCGGGAACGTAGAAAGCGAGCACAAAAAAGGGAATGAGCGCCATGCGCAGCATCGTGAGCTTGTTGGGGAGATTCATGGCATGCTCCTTTTTGGTCGATGGAAAAGCGATGGGAGCGGTCGGAAACCGAATGCGTATTCACTGGTGACGAACGGCTTGCGTTGTGGGTTTGTGCGAAAGCTCAAGGCGTTTCGGTCGCGATCAAATCGTAGTCGAGCGCCCCTTCGACCTGAACGTCGGCAAACGAACCGATGTCGAGGTCGCGTTCGGACCGGATCCAGACGACGCCGTCGATCTCGGGGGCTTCACCGTAGGATCGGCCGTAATAGCCGCCGGAGCTGTTTTTGCCCTCGACGATGGCGCGGCAACGCTGTCCCACGCGTTTGGCGAGCAGCCCGCGGGAGACTTCCTGCTGGGCCTGCATCAAGAGGTCGCGGCGTTTTTCCGCAATGGCGGGCGCGACGCGATCGGAGAAAGCTTCGGCGGGCGTACCTTCTTCGGGGGAGTAGACGAAAGCGCCGGCGCGGTCGAAGGGATATTCCCGAACGAAGTCGATCAGAGTTTGAAACTGCGCGTCGGTTTCTCCGGGGAATCCCACGATGAAGGAGGTGCGGAGCACGAAGCGCGAGTCGGCGCTTCGGATGGCACGCATGAGCGCAACGAGATCCGTCCGTGTACCGCGGCGGTTCATGCGGCGGAGGAGCGCGTCGTCGACGTGTTGGATCGGGATGTCGATGTATTTGAGGATGGCCTCGTGTGCGCACATGGCTTCGAGGAGTGCCTCGTCGATCTCGTCCGG
>JAVBLF010000077.1:0-5137 GCA_031553675.1 Eubacteriales bacterium
ATGTTGAGTGAATGCAATTTCCTGCTGCTCGACGAACCGACCAACCACCTCGACATCGCCTCGCGCGAAGTGTTGGAACGCGCGCTCAAGGACTACGACGGCACGCAGTTGATCGTTTCGCACGACCGCTACTTCGTCAACGCTCTCGCAGACCGCGTGATCTACCTTTCGCCCACCGGCGCGACGAGCTTCCTCGGCGGCTACGACGACTACGTGGCCGCCCTGAAAGCTTCGCAGGCTGAGCAGGCGCCCGCCGCCAAAACGGATTCCCGCACCAAGAGCGAATACTTTGCGCAAAAAGAGCGCCAAAGCGAGCAGCGCCGCCTAGAGGGACGGATCAAGCGCGCTGAGGAGGCCATTGCCGCCGCCGAAGGGCGCATTGCCGGCTTGGAAGCCGAGCTTTGCAGTGAAGCCGTCGCTTCGGATTACCAGGCCGCGTTGGCATTGGGAAAAGAAATCGAGGGATTGCGGCAGGATTCGGAACGGTTGACGGAGGAATGGCTTGCGTTGCAAGAGGAGTACGACCTACTTTTTTGAAAAAAGTAGGCAAAAACTTTTGGACACCTGCGGTGCCCCCGGCAGGCAGGCCACGATCATGGCCTGCCTGCCGATGTTTTGGGGATGAGACGCGTTTTGCTGGTTCTGGGTCCGTGCGTGCATTCGAATGCGTTCAAAAAGGGCGCTGGGTAAAGCCAGCGCCCTTTGGGCTTTGGGAGGGGTTTGAGAATGCGAGTGCTTGCTCAGATTTTTTCGGCCAATCGCAGCCAGAGTTCCGTGCCGGGTATGACGTCGAGCGCAGCGCAATCGGCCTCGGTGAAGCGAGTTTTGCAGTGCGGGGTATCGGAACGCGTATCGTAGATTGCGTAGGGGGTCGGGGCTTCGCCGTGTTTGCGCGTGTCCGAGAAGGTGTAGTGGTCGGCAAAGGCGCAAAAGCGGACGTCCTCGCCCCGCGCGCGCAAAGCGTCGAGGATCTGCCGCGCCATGGCGTCGGCCATTTCGATCGCTTCGACCTTCTCCATGACCTCACCGGCGTGGGCGCATTCGTCGGGCGCTTCGAGGTGGAGGAAGACCGCGTCGTCCTCTTGGAGCAAGTCGAGTGCGGCTTCTACCTTTTTGTGCCAGTCGGTGTGGATGTCGGCGGTGAAGGCCGGATCGCTCGCGACCCGCATGCCCGCCAAGCGTGCTGCCCCCTTCGCGACGGCAGCCCCCGCGACGCATCCGCCGCGCAAACCGGTGCGCTCGGTGAAAAGCGGGATCGAGACCCGCGCGCCGCCGCCCCAGGGCCAGAGCATGTTGGCCTCCCATTCGCCCCTTTCGCGCCGCTGGGCGTTGATGGGGTGGGCGGAGAGGAGATGGGCCATCTGCCGCATGAGTGCCGCCCAGGGTGCGGGCATGAGCGCTTCCGCGCTTTCGCCGATGTGTTCGTGCGGCGGTTCGCAGACGGGTGGGTTTTTGCATCCGGTGACCGCCCAAACGTGGCGAAAGGTTTCGCCGTCCATGAGGCGAAGCCCGATGTCCTGCATGCCCTTCGCGATGGCAGGATCTTGGCGCAGCGCTTCGAGCAAGGCCGACGCCTCGTCCGACGCGATCGTGCCCGCGCAATGCGATGTGATGATACCGTCGCGCACCGTGATGAAGTTGGCGCGGAACGCCGTTTCCTCGGGCGCGATGTCGACGCCGAAACCCGGCGCTTCGAGGTAAGCGCGGCCTGCCTCGCGGACCGAGGAACCGAACACTTCGATCAGGGCTCCTTCGGTGCCGGGCGGCGTCCCTGCGGGGATGCATTGCACCCGACCGAGCGTGCCCGCGCGGATCATGTGGTCGAGTGTCGGGGTTTTTGCTCTTTCGAGTGGCGTTTGGCCGTCGAGGGCCTTGAGCGCCTTGTCCGCGGCACCGTCGATCATGAACCGTATATACTTCATTCCACACCTCCCCGTTCCACGTCCACACGTTGCCTCGTTTCCGCAGCGCACGCGATCAATACTCGATGCCTTCTCGCGCCGCCAGCCCTTTGTCGGCGTAATGCTTGATCGGCCGCATCTCGGTTACGAGGTCGGCGGACTCGATCAAGAGGGGCGTTGCGCCGCGGCCCGTCATGAGCAGCTCGGTCGTATCGCTGCGGCTCACGGCAAGCGCGATCACGTCGGCTTCCGAGATGAAGCCTTTTTGCACCGAGGTCATCAATTCGTCGAGGATCACGAGGTCGTAGTTTTTCAAGACGGCTTGTTTGGCTTTTTCGAACTGTCCGCGCGTATGGGCGCGCCATTCGTCTTGGTATTTGGGATCCCAGGGCGGCGCTTCGATGCGCTCACCGACGTCGATGGCGACTCCCAGGCGTTCGAGGCTGCGGTATTCACCCGTGTCGCCCCGTTTGAGAAACTGGATCATGCAGATCCGTTTGCCATAGCCCGATGCGCGCGCCGCCAATCCGACGGCCGCCGTCGTCTTGCCTTTGCCGTCCCCCGTGTAGATTTGCCATTGGCCTTTTTCCATCTTCAGTCCTCCTCACAAGTGTCGGTGTGGAAATGGGCGAACGCCTTGCGCAGGGCTGCGATCAGGGCGGCATTTTCGCCGCGCGACTTGACGGCCATGCGGATGTAACGTTCGTCGAGTCCTCGGAAGTTCGAAGCGTTTCGGATGAGTACGCCTGATTTCGCCGTTTGATTGCAGAGGTCCCCGGCGCGCAGACCGTCGTCGAGGCGCGCGAGGACGAAATTCGTCTCTGGCGAGAAGGGCGTCAAGCCTTCGATGGCGGAAAGCGCGGCGAATTGCGCGTCGAGTTCTGCCGCAAGCCAGGCGTATGTGTTTGTGAAATAATCGTTGAGCTGGTCGAGCGCAGGGGCGATCGCCTGGGCAAAGGCGTTGACCGACCAGGTGATCTGCCTTTGCTTGAGGCGGGTGAGAAGTTCGGGCGCGGCGATCGCGTAGCCCAGACGAAGCCCGGGCAGCGCGAGCGATTTCGTAAATGCGCGAAGAAGGAGCGTCTGCGGGAGATCGGCGAGCTCGTCGATCAGAGACGATGTGCGTCCGGGCAGTGTCAGGAAGAGAAACGCTTCGTCGACGAGCAAATAAATGCCGCGATCTCGGCAGGCGCAGGCGAGTTCCAAAAGGGTTTCGCGCGGCCAAAGCGTCGAAGTCGGGTTGTTGGGCTGCCCTGTGATCACGGCATCGCCCGGCGAGAGGTCGTCGAGTGCGTCATGCAAGGCGTTTGGATCGACTTGCCAGCCGCGATCGGGATCGAGGGGCAAAAACTGCAGTTCGGAGCCGCAGAGCCGCGCCGATCGTTCGTAGTCGAAAAAACCCGGCGTCAGAAGGAGGGTACGGCGTGGGCGCAGCGCATCGAACGCGATCTGGATCAACTCGCTCGCGCCGTTGCCACAGAGCACGCGATCGGCTTCGACGCCGTCCAGTCGCGCGATCGCCTCGCGGAGGGCGACGCAATCGGGATCGGGATAGGCGTGCAAGCGATCGACGGTGCCATGTAAGGCATCGGAGATCGGCGTGGGCAGGCCGAGCGGGTTGATGTTGGCGGAAAAGTCGAGAAAGGCGGATTCGTCCCTGCCGTAGTGCCGCGATGCTGCGCGGAGGTTGCCGCCATGTACGCTCATCGCCGCCCCCTTTTGAACAGGTCGCCGGGGCGCATGCCCATCGTGTCACCCATGCGTCCGATCATCGTCGAGATGACCATCGCCATGGCGGCGAGAAGCATGCCGTAGGGCCAGAAAGCCGTCAGCAAGCCGCCCATGCCGAGCATGAGCCAGAGCATCCGCGTCATGCCCGCGATGTCGGGCAGGTCGGGGGCGTGCATGTCATAACCGAGCAGCGTCGATTCGCGCCGGACACCGCCGTAATACGCTTCTCCGCCCATGTGGATGCCGAGGGCGCCGGCGGCGGCGCTCTCCGGCCAACCGGCGTTCGGGCTGGCGTGTTGGTTGTGTTGGCGCGCGCAGGTGAGGAAGGCCGACCGTCCGTCGAGGCGCAGGATGAAGGCAGAGGCGATCAATAGCCCCGCCGTCAAACGCGCGGGGAAATAGGCCAGCGCGTCATCGAGTTTGGCCGACGCCCAGCCGAAGTGGAGGTAGTGCGCGTTGCGGTAGCCGACCATAGAGTCGAGCGTGCTGGCGGCTTTGTATAGCCATACGAATGCGGCGCTCAGGATCCAGAGCGAGCTGCCGCGCGGGCTGAACAAAAGGCCCATCCCCATCCAAAAGAGGGGCGCGATCACGCCGTCGCAGCTGTTTTCGGCCAAGGATTCACAGGCGGCGCGAACGCAGCCTTTTTTCGTCAGACGGTCGGTGTCGCGTCCGACGAGGGCGCGCAGTTCTTGGCGCGCGGTCGGCAGGTCGCCGTCGGCGAGCGCCCGGGAGACTTTGCGGCCTGCGGACGCCAACCCTCGCGCGGCGATCGCGAAGTAGAGCAGGACGATGCGGGCGAGCGACGCCCAAAAGAGGCCGACGCTTCGTCCAAGCGCAAATGGGATCGCCCACGCGATGAGCGCGGTGATCAGAACGGTTGCGGCGCAGAGTACGATACCGGTGTTTTTTTCACGGCGCGCCCGTTCGCCGCCCGGACGGTGGTCGATCGAGCGGCGCAGAACGGCTTCGCCCTTCGAAATGCACCAGCCGATCAGACGTACCGGGTGCGGAAACCAGCGCGGGTCGCCGATCAATAGGTCGAGCGCGATGGCGATCAAGATCTCCGCCCATGCGGGAAAACCCTTTGCGAGGATTTGCGTGAGCATCCAACCCCTCCAAATTCCACCACGGCTCACTGCTCAGTGGGCGATCGCCCCCAGCCGTTCCGCGAGGACGGCCGCCAACCTTTCGTCTGCGCCCAATACGTCCGCAACGCGGATGAGCGCGTCGGGGTGGACGGTCAAGGCATGTGCGACGGCGTCGGCGATGTCTTCGCGCAGAGCTTCGCTCGAATACCAGAACAGCGGCGCGACGCAGATCGGCGCTTCGTTGTGAGCCGCGAGCGCTGTGAGGTCGGTTTCGAGCTGGGCCAGGTAGGTGACGGCGATCGTGCCGCCGATCTGGGCGCGGAGCATGTCCGCGACCTTCATCAGGCAGCAGGCGCTTTCTTCGTCGCGTTCGCCGGGCGCCACAAGCAGTGTCGTGTGTTTTGTTTCCATGTG
>JAVBLF010000115.1:0-4897 GCA_031553675.1 Eubacteriales bacterium
CACTACTTCCCTATAACTTTGTTTGTGGGCCTGTAGGGGCGTTTATCACTCGCCCGTTGCAGCCAAACGGCCTCGCGATACGTTAGGCAAGCAAGCTCTGATTCGCATTATCAATCGCCCGCCTGGGAAACCTCCACTCGTTTCGACAGCGGATTCACCCCTTGATTCTAAATGCTATAACCGGCAGGAACCCTCCACACAAAAGAGATCCGTCATGCCTTGTGCCGGGGGGAGAGAACCGTCTTCTCCCGGTTTTGCGCAGGCACCCCAGACGAGAAACTCACAGGGCTGGATCCAGCGTTCGCGGCCCTGGGCTTTTGCCATACAAGCGGGATCGAGCGAAAAGTAGACGTGCGTCGCCTCGCCGGACACACAGCGAACGATTTGCCGATCGGCCAGGGACCACCGTTTGCCGTGGCGATCGGATCGCTGGAGGTAGACGACGAATTCCCGTTCTGTTGCGTGCTCGCCCGCGTTGATCGCGATGAGCATGAGGTTGAGGCGCTCGCCGGCCGCGACACAGCGGCGGGAGACCATCATTCCGACGACAGCCACTTCATCCATGTACCATACATCCTTTCACAACCGAGTTGTGCCCATTCGACCTGTCCGGAAACCCCATTCCGGCAATTATTCCGTTCTGCCGCGTCAGCGCCTCCTAGCAGAATTTCTTCGATTATGCGTCGTCGCCGCTTCCTTGCATAACGAAAGATTTACTCGGATACCTCCCGAAAGCGGGTTTCCGGACGGGTCTATTGTACCGGACGGTGGATTCAGAAGCAAGCCAGCAATGTGCTTACATAATATAGCAAACCAAACAAGAAATGGTTTGACAGATTTCCCCTGAGAGCATATAATTACGATAGTGTTTGACACGTAAAGGAGGATTTTCCATGAAAGGCAAAAAACGCACAGCTCTGCTGGCGCTCTCGCTGGCGGGATTGCTCTCGCTGTCGGCTTGGAGCGCGCTCGCGGGCTACTACATCGATGCAAGCGGCAACCACATCTACATCCCCGACAGCTCCGTGTCAAACGGAAGCTATTACCTCAACGGCACCTACTACTCCGCCTATACCGGCACGATCAACTACAATTACAACAACAATAACTATTACAACAACTCCTACTACCCCTACAACTACTACTGGGGCATTTCCCCCGTCAACTACGCCTACACGCAGGGAACCGTCGATTCGCTGGGCGGCGTGACGGCACCGCGCGCGACAATGGTCGAAGCCCGCGCCAACAACCACTACCTGGGCCTGAACGTCGTCGGCATGCGCGAAGACCTTATGGACACCGAGGCGGTCAGCTTCGGCATCTCGGCCACCCAGCTCACCTTCGATCAATCCCTCGGCCGTGCCGCCGACAAGTCGCTCACCCTGATCATGCGTTCGGCGGTTTCTTCGGTCAGCGACAACGATCAGTATGCCCTCGGCGTCTACGGCACCTACAACGCCTACAAAAAAGCCGTCGACGAAAAGCTCGAGTCGCTCACGTTGATCGACCGCAACGAAAGCTTCCGCGTGTCGATCGCCCTGAAATCCTTCGTCGAAGCGCTCGAAGAACCCCTGGCGGAAGCCGGCGCCAAGCTGAACAAAGACGGCATTCAGGTACAGATCCGTCCGGTCGAAGCGCCCAGCCTCGGCAACTATAGCGCCAATGCGGGCGCATACAAAATTTCGGTCTTCCTTTACAAATACGAGGACGATCAGGAATCGCGCATCGATCTGTCCGAACACGTCAACGAAAGCCTGCACGCCATGATCAAGGCGACGAGCCCGACAAAGTCCGTGCTCGTCATCACGGGCGGCAGCAGCCTGGAAACAGCAGCGACGCCCAAGTGGATCCAGCGTACCTCGGGCGACTGCTACGCCGCTGGTTTCGTTCCGGCGGGCAGCGTGTTCACGGCTGTTCCGGTGAAAAAATCCTAGCTCGATCGTTCCATTCTGCCCTTCACAAAAGAGTGCCTCTCGGCACTCTTTTGTTTGGGCCGATCCAAATCGACATCGTTCGACAAGGTTCCGCTTCCGAGCCCCGTTTTTTCACCCAAAAGGCGTCGCAAGCCACTTTTTTAGCCAAACGCGGGGGTTTCCATTGCAGGGCACACGTTACCTATGTTAAGATAAATGGGTATTCGGATTTGGCCTTGCGTTGCCGGTTTCTGTTGGAAGGGGATACCCATGCTCATGACCGATATCATACTCCAGAAACGGGCCGGCGCACCGCTTTCATCCGACGCCATACGGTTTTGGATCGACGGCGTCGTGAGTGGCGCGATACCCGATTACCAATCGGCCGCGCTGTTGATGGCGATCTGCTGGCGCGGTATGGATGCGCGTGAGACCGCCGAACTCACCATGGCCATGACCCATTCGGGCGCCGTGGTCGATCTCTCGGCCATTCCTGGCACCAAGGTGGACAAGCATTCGACCGGCGGCGTCGGCGATACGACGACGCTGATCGTCGCGCCCGTCGTCGCGAGCTGCGGCGTACCCGTCGCCAAGATGAGCGGGCGTGGCCTCGGTCATACCGGCGGCACGCTCGACAAGCTCGAATCGTTGTCCGGCGTCAGCGTCGAACGAAGCGTCGACGAACTGATCGCCATGGTCAACGGTGGCGGCATCGCCGTGATCGGCCAGACGGGTGACCTCGTTCCGGCGGATCGCGCGCTCTACGCATTGCGCGACGTGACCGGCACGGTCGAGAGCCTGCCTTTGATCGCGTCGAGCATCATGAGCAAAAAGATCGCCGCAGGCAGCGACGCGATCGTGCTCGACGTCAAGACCGGCTCGGGCGCGTTCATGAAGACGCCCGACGAAGCCTTTGCCCTCGCAGCGCAGATGGTCGAGATCGGCCGCATGGTCGGGCGAAAGACCGTCGCGATCGTCACCGACATGAACCAACCCCTCGGCATGAAAATCGGCAACCAGCTCGAGGTGCAGGAGGCCATCGAAGCCCTCGACGGCCGCCTGTCGATGGACGATCCGCTGATCGCCGTCTCGCGGACGCTCGCGGTGAAAATGCTCATACTCGGCGGCGCGGCCCACGACGAAAGCGAAGCCGCCCGCCTCTTCGACGAATCGATCGCCAGCGGCGCGGCTAAGGACAAACTGCGGACGCTGATCGACGTGCTCGGGGGCGACGGAAGCATCGTCGATCGCCCCGAGAGCCTGGCGCAGGTCAAACGTCTGATACCGCTGCCCAGCCCTTCAGACGGCACCATCGCCGCGATGGACGCCCTGCGAATCGGCGCGAGCGCCCAGATGCTCGGCGCTGGACGCGCGCAAAAAACCGACACCATCGACCCGGCGGTCGGGCTCGTCATGGGGGTGCGGACAGGCGACACCGTGACGAAGGGGCAAACGCTCGTGACGCTTTGTGTCAACGACGAGAGCCGCCTCGACGAGGCGCTGCGATGCCTTGAGGGCGCTTTCGACATCCGCGCTGCAATCGGGCCGATCGCGCCGATGGTCTACGGCGAAGTCGATGAGAACGGCATCAAACGATGCGACAAATGAAGTGAAATCAATGACACGGTTGTGGATTGAGATCAAGATAGCGGGAGGATACGACCATGGCTTTCGCATTGCCGGACATTTTGGGGAAGTGCGATTCGACACTTTTAAAGTCGACGGCGACCGAAAAGGACATCATCGCGCTGTGCGATGAGGCAAAGGCGGCCCGGTGCGCCGCCGTCTGCGTCAACAGCAGCTACGTGCCGCTCGTCAAACGCTGCTTGGAAGGGACCGACGTCAAGACCTGCGCGGTGATCGCTTTTCCGCTCGGTGCCATGAGCACGAAAGGTAAGGTCGAAGAATCCCGCGCCGCCGTCGCTGAAGGTGCGGACGAGATCGACATGGTCATCCACATCGGCAGGCTGCTCGAAAAGAAGTACCAATATGTCCAGGACGAGATCGCGAGCGTCGTCAAGGCCACAGAGGGCAAGATCGTCAAAGTCATCATCGAAACGTGCTATCTGACCGACGATGAAAAGCTTTTGGCCTGCGACCTCGCCATGAACGCCGGCGCGCACTTCGTCAAGACCTCGACGGGCTTCGGCGAGGGCGGCGCGACCGTGTCGGACGTCGCGCTGATCCGCCACAGCGTCGGCAAAAAGATGGGCGTCAAGGCGTCGGGCGGCATCCGCACGGCACAGGACGCGTCCGCCATGCTCGAGGCGGGGGCCAGCCGCATCGGCACAGGCTCACTCAGAGGCATCATCGATTCGTACTCGTAATCGCTGCGAAAAAGTGTCATCGGGCACTTTTTTGCGTTTTCGACTTGACCCGCCAAAAAGCGTGTGGGGAGGTGTTTTCCGTTGCGCTACTGCAAACGGTGCATGAACGTCCATGAGGATCTCGTCTGTCCCCAATGCGGGAAGAAGAACCTGGACAAGCCGCGCGACAACGATCCCGTCTATCTGTTCAGCAAGATGGGGCTCTGGGCGGGCGTGGCGGAAGACATGCTCAAACAGATCGGCGTGCCCTACCTGAAGCAGGGGCTTCTCGGCGCGGCCATGACGGTGGAGCTGGGCATGTCGACTGAGCTTTACCGCTTTTACGTTCCGTTTGGCGCGCAGGCACAGTGTCAGGAGGCGATGGCCGGTATGTTCGACGGCGATCTGGAAGGCGCACAAGGCGATGGACCCGGTAACGACGCGGGCGATCCGCTGGACGCCAATACCGCCGATCCGCCTGCCGGGGACGCGGATTGGGACGCCGAGGACGAAGGCGAAGATGTCTAAACGCCAAGCAAAGGTTGCAAACCTCAACGTGTCGGCCGTTTTGTTGCGACGCGCGATTGATAATGCGGATCAAGGGTTGGAACCGCTGGTGTAACAGGCGGGGATCTAGGCGGGTGATTGATAATCGCCCCTACATCCCGATAGCCTTGT
>JAVBLF010000119.1:0-4062 GCA_031553675.1 Eubacteriales bacterium
CAATCGCCCGTTGCAGCCAAACGGCCTCGCGATACGTTAGGTTAGAACCCTTGATTCGCATTGGTAATCGCCCGCCGATTTCGCGCTCCAGATCCTCTTTTCGCTTACACTTACGCGTCCATCAAAACCGCCACGCCGGGCAGTTCGATGCCCTCGAGGAATTCGAGCGAAGCGCCGCCGCCTGTCGAGATGTGGCTGACTTTGTCGGCGAAGCCAAACTGGTTGATCGCCGCCGCCGAATCGCCGCCGCCGATGATCGTCGTGCCGCCGTTTTCGGCGCAAGCCTGGGCGATGGCGCGGGTGCCTGCGGCAAAGTTCGGCATTTCGAACACGCCCATCGGCCCGTTCCAAACGATCGTTTTTGCGTCTTGCAGCACTTCGGTGAAGAGAGCGACCGTTTCCGGTCCGATGTCGAGTGCCATCGTGCCATCCGGGATGGCGTTCGCACGGACGGTCTGGCGCTTGGCGTCGTTTTGGAAGGCGTCCGCCACGACGACATCGACCGGCAACAGCATGCGGACGTCCTTGACTTTGGCATCGGTGATGAGCTGTTTGGCGAGGTCGACCGACTCTTCATCGACGAGGGAGCTTCCGACGGCCAGGCCGCACGCCTTGATGAAGGTATTCGCCATGCCGCCGCCGATGATCAGCGAGTTGACCTTGGTGAGCAAGTTGCGGATCACGCCGATTTTGTCGGCGATCTTCGCGCCGCCCAAGATCGCGACGAAGGGACGATCGGGGTTGTCGAGCGCGCCGCCGAGCATGTCCAGCTCTTTTTTCAGCAGCAGACCGGCCACGGCGGGCAGGTAGGCCGCGACGCCCGCCGTCGAAGCGTGGGCGCGGTGGGCCGTGCCAAACGCGTCGAGCACAAACACGTCAGCCAGCGAAGCGAGCTGCTTGGCAAAGGCCGGGTCGTTTTTCTCTTCTTCCGCGTGGAAGCGCACGTTTTCGAGCAGGACGATGTCGCCCGCCTGCATGGCCGCGACGGTCTGTTGCGCGCTGTCGCCGATCACGTCCATCGCCATTTCGATGTTCGCATCGGGCAAGAGTTCGTGCAGGCGCTCGCCGACCGGCTCCAACGAATACTTGAGATCCCATTGACCTTTCGGGCGTCCGAGATGCGAAACGAGTATGATCTTGGCGCCCTCTTTTTGCAGATAGGCGATCGTCGGAAGCGCCGCGACGATGCGCGTGTCGTCTGTGACCTTGCCATCCTGGAGCGGAACGTTGAAATCGACGCGCACGAGGACGCGTTTGTCTTTGACGTCGATGTCGGTAACGGATAATTTCGCCATAAAAAAGCCTCCTGTCGATGATGCAAAGTGTATCGAAGCGCCCGAAAGCGCTCGTTCTCGTAGCTGCCCGCGCTTCCCGGCAAACGCCCGGGATTCTGTCGCCGAGGCAATCCGGAACGCAAGCGGACCCGTGGCTTATTCTGCCCGCAAGCATTCGCTTTATCAGAGCGATATGGTCTGCTGTGTTCAGTTTAGCACAGTTCGGCATGCAAAAAAAGGCATCTTTGCGCGTTCTGTTTACGAAAGCACCGATTCACGCTATAATAAACCTGTATCATTTTGCCAAAATCGTGGAGGCGGAACCAGCATGAAACGCCAAACTCACAAAACGCGAATTTCGAGAACGATCGCACTGCGGCTCTTCTGCGGTGTGCTCGCCCTGATATTTCTGACGGGATGCGGAAAAAAGCAGAAGGAAGAAGCAGCCGAAAAACCGTCCACCTTGGCTGCCTCGACGCCCACCGCAGCCGCGTCGCCCAAGAAAACCTACAAGCCCGACCCCACCGCGACGCCCACAGCCCAAGTCGAGGTGACGCAGGCTGTCGCCTACTATTTCCCCGACATCGAAGGCTTTCCCACGCTCTACGCGGCCATCGAGTACAAGAACACCGGAACGGCCCCCATCGTCGCCGCATCCGTCAAGCTCAAGTTCAACACGGGCGCTTTTCGTGTCGACGGCGAATTCACACCCATGCAAATGCCAAACGACGTCGTCGCGCCCGGCCAGACTTCGACGCTGGCCTATTGGCAGGTCTACGACAAGGAAAAGGACGTCCTCAAAGCCGACTCGAAGATCAAAGTCAGCGCCGAAATCACGCCCCAACTTTACGACAGCAGCATGCCCGACCGACGCCTTTTCGTCAGCAACCTGCACCTGATCCAAAACTACCCGAAGTTCGCGACGGTCTCCGGCAGCGTGCGCAACCCCTCGCAGGACAACGACTACGCGCTGTCGTTGATCTACACCGCGTTTTATGATTCGAATGACGCGCTGCTCGGCGTCTGGCACTTCACGCGCGCCAACGCCATCCCCGCCGACAACAGCCGCAACTTCGTCATGCACCTCCAAAGCCTCCCCATCCCCGACCTCAGCGCCAACACGTCGCGCATCGTCGCGCGGGGGATCGGGATCGATTGACGTTTGTTTTCACTGCTCCCCTTGCTTTTTTCTCTACTTTCTTTATAAAGAAAGTAGCAAAGAAATTTCATATCGCCCCTCAAATCTCCGATTCGCGGGGCTCTCCCGGCATGCGCGGCTCCCGCCGCGCGTGCCGTTGTTTTTGGGGTGCAGGGTTCCGGTGTTGACTTTGGGGGTTGTTTTCTGAAGGGGGCGAATTTGCTTTCGCTTCGGTGTCTTGTGTTCGAAGTGGCGTGACTCTGCTATAATAAAGCGTATCGAAACATCAGGAGGCGCTTTTATGGGAGATATGCGGTATTGGAGTGCGTTGGCGAAGGGAATCTCGCCCTATGTGCCGGGTGAACAGCCCAGGATCCCGCATCTGATCAAGCTGAACACAAATGAAAATCCGTATCCGCCGTCGCCAAAGGTCATTCTGGCTGTACAGGGCGCGGCAGACGCCTCGCTCCGGCTCTACCCCGACCCGGAATCGCAGGCGCTTCGCGCAGCGATCGCAAAGCGGCACGGCGTTAAGCCCGAGCAAGTCTTTGTCGGCAACGGTTCCGACGAGGTGTTGGCGCTCGCTTTTTTGGCCTACTTCGACCGGGACGAGCCCTTTCGCATGCCCGACATCACCTACAGCTTTTACCCCGTCTATGCGCAGCTATTCGGCATGGCGGCGGAAACCGTGCCGTTGGAAGACGATTTTTCGCTGCCTGTGGAAAAGCTTTCGGGCGGCACTGGCGGTGTCATCTTCGCCAACCCCAACGCGCCAACATCGCTTGCGATCGGGCTGGACGATGTGCGCGCCATCGCCTCATCGACCGAGGGTGCGGCGATCGTCGATGAAGCGTATGTCGAGTTCGGCGCGCAGAGCGCGATTGCGCTTCTTTCGGACTGTCCGAACCTTGTCGTAGTGCGTACCTTCTCGAAGTCGCATGCGCTGGCCGGATTGCGCGTCGGTTACGCCATTGCCTCGCCCGACTTGATCGAGGCGCTCAACCGCGTCAAAAACAGCTTTAACTCCTACCCGCTCGATCGCGTCGCGCAGGCCGCCGCCACCGCCAGCATCGAGGACGAGCATTACTGCCAGAACGTCCTGCTAGCCATCGTCAAGACGCGCGAAAGCTTTCTCCCCCGCCTGGAAGCGCTCGGCTTCACCTGCCTCCCGTCGAAGGCCAACTTCCTCTTTGCCGCGCATAAAACCCATGCCGCCGCACGGCTTCAAAAATCCCTGCGCGAACACGGCGTCCTCGTCCGCCACTTCAACGCGCCCCGCATCGACAATTTCTTGCGCATCACCGTCGGCACCGACGACGAGATGGAGCGCTTGGTTTTCTCTCTGCAAGACATTTTGTCGCTAGCATAGCGCACCCGCCGAATCAGTTACAAGCGCACAACGAAACCCCCGCCAGACCACCCCCAAAACCTGCGGTTTTCGGGGACCCCGCTCGCAAGAAAGCAACTGGTAATGCCAATCATGGGTTGAACTTTACTCGGGCAAAAATGAGATGATCCTTATGGTACGCGGGCGATTGATAATCGCCCCTACATCCCGATAACCTTGTTTATGCGCCTGTAGGGGCGATTATCAATCGCCCGTTGCAGCCGTACGGCCTCGCGATACGTTAGGTTCGTAACCCTTGATTC
>JAVBLF010000042.1:0-13444 GCA_031553675.1 Eubacteriales bacterium
AGAAGAAAGCCTATGTTGAGGTACGCGTGAACTTCTCTCTTGAGGGCGCTATGCGCCCACTTGCCATCACCTGGGAGGATGGGCGCGAATACGAAATTGACGATGTCCTGCAAGTAAAGCCCAAGGCTTCGACGAAGGCCGGCGGCATAGGGATAGGCTTCGAATGCATGATTATGGGGCAGAGAAAGTGGCTTTACTTCGAAGATCCGCGCTGGTTCATGGAGAGGAAGTAGCAGTGATGAACCATGCCAATAATGTTTAGTCAAAATTTAGTCAAAAGTGCTATGAGAGCGACAGCAAATAAAATGAAGAACCCCACAGCCCAATAGCTGCGGGGTTCTTCTTGGTGGGCGATCAGGGGCTCGAACCCTGGACACCCTGATTAAGAGTCAGGTGCTCTACCAACTGAGCTAATCGCCCACATCACCGAGGGGGTGACATGGTGAAAGCACAGGCAACTGTGCTTTCAAATGGAGCGGAAGACGGGGCTCGAACCCGCTACCTCCGCCTTGGCAAGGCGGCGCTCTACCAAATGAGCTACTCCCGCAAGCGTGTCCACCGTTCTTGGGACGCGTGCTTTATTATAATACCAACACGCCCATTGGCTGTCAAGCGTTTTTCGCACACTTTTCGCAATTTTCGTTCGGCGCACAATCGCGGTGTGTAAAGGGTGGTGAAACGGAATTGGATCCAATTATTTCAGCTATCGAGACAGGGGAGGCACATGGTAGAATCGTCACAGACGGGGAAGATAGCAAGAGGTACCGATGACGCGACAGGTGATCGGTGAGGGAAAAAAGTTTGGGGGCAAAGACATTGTCGATTCACAACAGAACCGAAAAACGGGTGGCGCGGGGGATGGCGCTCACAGTACTCATGTTTGCGGTCGTGTCGCTGTCGTCCTGCAAGGGCGAGGACGACAAAAGGGGTGCCGTTCCGATCGACACGGTGATCGCGGCCGAGCAGACACCTATCGCCACACAAGAATCTGCGCCCACACTGCCGCCTTTGCCGGAAGCGGTGGTTGCTCCGGGCGAGATCGCGGCGTACACGGAAAGCCCGATCGAGAGTGAAAGCGCCCAAGCCAGCCCTGATGGGGTGACAAGAGTGGCGGAAAGCTCCAACGCCCTGGGCGTGCTGCCAGAGATCGGCGACACGCTCACACCGCAAAGCACGTCGACCCCAAGCAACACGGCAGATGCCTTGCCGCAAACCGAAGCGAACGCAAATCGATCGGATGCGATCGCGCAGGAGAAGCCCGAATCTCTTGAATCGGAAGCGCTTCAGCGACAAGAGAGCTATGCTTTGGACAGCCCGCCCCAGCCGGAAGCGTATGGCGACGGCAATCTGGCATTGCCCCAAAATGCGAACACAGCCGATCCGCGCATTGCAACGATAATAGCATCGGCTTTGACGAGCTTGGGCATACTGGGCGTCGTCGCAAAGTTCCGCGCCCACAAAAAATAGGAATCTACATCACAAAACGCCCGCTGCCGTTCCGGTGGCGGGCGTTTTTCGGTGCGAATGAACGCCACTGATTTTGATATGCAGAACCGATATCACCGAGGCAAAGCGCGCACGTAGCGACTGTCTTCCAATTAAATGTCAGCCACGCAAGAAGGAAAGAAGCTGTGTACTGAGACGCACATGGTCTTCCAAGAGGATGCTGTGGCCGATCTGCTGGAAGGCGAAGAGTTGCGCGTTGGGGATGCCCGCTTCGAGCGCGAGCGCGAGTTCAAATGGGCAGATGCGGTCGGTGCGTCCGTGGAAGATGCCGCACGGCACGCGAACGGCACTCATGTCGGGGCGCAGGTCTTCGTCTCGCAAGGATTGCCCCGCCTTGATCGTCCCGATGGCACTGGCGTCGTTGCAGATGCTTTGCGTCCATTCACGCATGGCAGAGCTCGCGCGGTTAGTGAAAAAGCTGCGACCAAATTCGGCGTTCATGCGGGGGCGATCGTTCGCGGCGAGGTCGAGAAGCGCATCGACTTGCGATGTGCTCAAGCCGTGCGGGAAGTCGTTGCTGCGGGTAAAGCTGGGTGCGGCGGCCGAAACGAGCGCCAGACGCGCGACCTGCCAGCCTTGAAACAAGCGCATGTAACGCAGCGCAATGGCGCCACCCATCGAAAAGCCGAGCAGCGTCACGCCCTCGAGCCGAAGGGCTTTGATCACGGTGCCGACGTCTGCCGCCATGTCGTCGTAGCGATAGCCATCCCAGGGCGCGTCCGAACCGCCAAAGCCGCGCAAATCCATCAACACGATCCGGCAGTCTGACTTCGCCAAATCCATCGACAAGGATTCGAATATGCGCATGTCGAGCGGCCATCCGTGCAGCATCAACAACGCAGGTTGGCCTGTGGGATTGACGTCCCAGACGCGAATTTTGTTTTGTGCGGCACCGTTGATGTAGAACATGGCACTTCCTCCTCGCATGACCGTGCGCCGGGCGCTTGTGTCTGTCATACAGTATGTAGCAAAGGCGTGGAAGATGACCCGGTGAATGGATGGAAAACCATTCAACATATGGTATACTCAAAGATATCGAACCATATCATCGGCCCGAGGCGTTTCGCTTGCGCAAGCCGATGAATCGAAACGGTTGAAAGGAGAATTCAGATGCACAAAAACCATGCGAAAGGCATCGCACTGCTCGCGCTCGCGTCGCTCGTCATCGCCACGCTGCCAGCTTCGGCGGCTTCGCCCAAGCGCATTGACCTCGCCGCGAAGCAATACGACCTCGACGGCGACGGCAAAACGGACGATATTGCCATCCACATGCTCGAAGCCGAGGCGGGTAGCGCGATCTACAACTGCGAAGTCGCGGTCAACGGCTTGACGACGACGCTCGAGTTGGCCGTTCCCGAGGGCAAGATCAACGTCATCGACATCGACAAAAACGACAAACGCAAGGAGATCGCGCTGTCGGAGCGCGGTTACAGCGACGACGGTAAAACCTTTTTTGTCGGCTTCGACGGGAAGAGGGTCTACCGCATCGGCGAAGTCGAGGGCATGACAGGCAAGACCGACGCCAAGCTCAGCAAAGACAGCTACTACTACGCCGGCGGCGATGGCAAGGTCGTCGCGCCGATGCGGGCGTCGTTGCTGCAAACTTGGTCGCTGCGCAAAGGGTTTGCGCTTTCGAAATCCGGCAACGCCAACGCGCCGTATACGCTCAAGGCCGTCAAAGAGAGCGTTTACACCTCCACGTCACAGAACACCGTCAAGGTCGCCAAACCGCTCAAGGCCTACGACAGCATGAGCGCGAACGGCAAAACGCGCACGATCGCCAAGGGAGCCGCGCTCACGTTGACCGGCAGCGACGACATCAAGTGGGTGCGTTTCCAAGAATCGTCCGGCAAGGTCGGCTATCTCTTGATGACGGATTTCCACACGATCCACGGGCAGGGAAGCGCCACGAACTTCCTGAACGGCCTGCGAATGGCTGACTGAGCCTGCGATCAAAAAACGTGGCCGGATTGCGGCCACGTTTTGATCTTCCGAAACAGACTTTAATTCGGGCAGGTGCTGAGCGAAAGGGTCAGCCCAAGGAGTGCCGCGGCCGCCGCAATCGCGGAACAGACGACGGCGAGCGGGAAAAAGGGCAGCAGGACGGAAAACGCGAACGACGCGATCGTCGCGAACAGGTAAACCGTCTGGCATATGGGGAGTTGAGCGCGAAGCGATGTGCTTTGCGGCGCGAGGGTCGCGCCCAAGCCTTCAAAAACGTAGACCATGAGCATCAAGTGCAGCGCGATGCTCTGGGCTGCGAAAAACGAGGGCAACGAAGAACGGAAGGCATAACGCGCGAGCATCTCGAAAAGGCCACAAAGCAGCAACGGCGCGGCGATGATGCGGGCGCGCGCAAAGCCCCTGTCGAAGGGGGCCAAAGACATCAGCGCAATGATCAGAAGGACGGTTCCGCAAACGTCCGCCGCGATCGCCCAGGGAAAGAGGCGAATGTCCAAGACGTGGAGCAGTCTCCCTGCGATCAGCATGACGAGCAGATTCCGCCGGGGCAAAACGTTCGAACACACAACGGGGCTCAAATCCATAGCGAACCTCCCCAAAATGAAATAATTCCATATCGCAAAAACGTGATTTTCGGGACAATTCAGTATAACACAAATGGAAAGAAGCGCGCTTCGAAAAATGGAAAAAGGGCGGCTATTCGACGAAATCGACCGTTTCCGTCGCCGCGCGCCCCATATTCGACCCGTCGAAAAATAGGGTTGATGCAAAAGCGAACCCCCCGGTTGTGCCGGAGGGTTCTTTGTGGAGGAAGAAATGGCGTGAATTCGTGTCTCGTTTGTGATGCGAAAAAGAAGGCGGGCGAAACGCGGCACCACAGACCTGGTGGGGTATGGGGTGATGGTTGGCAGCCTGCGTTTCCACGCTCCGATCCGCCAAACTGGGAGCTGTTGACCTGACAGCGTGGGTTTTCGCGGGACGCGTTGCGACATCGAAAACCCAATATCAACCACGCTGTCAAGAGATGAGGGCTGGCTGCGCGCCAGTTCCTGCGGGTGGTTCCGGCGCGCAGTATCGGCGGGTTTACGGCTTCCGGAGTCCTGTCGCAGACGACGTAAACCTTGGAAGAGGACTTAGTTCACAGCGGCTGTCGCTTCCGTGGCGGTCTTGACTTCCTTGCCCAGCGAGACGATGATGTTGTAGTCGCGCAGGTAGGTCGTTTCGTAGAGGGTCAAACCGCTGACGTAGTAGGCGGTCGTCGATTCGTGGTAGTCGCCGTTCGACAGGCGCATCTGGGTGGAGTTGCGGGCAAAGTCGCTGGCGAAGGCGATGGCCGATTTCATGACCGACGAACTCGGGAAGACCGTCTCGACGATGGTGCACTTTTCGAGGGCGTCGTTTTGCTTTTCATAGGTCGAAACGAGCACGTTGTAACTCTGCGTCGCGCTGACTTTGATGGACTTCGTCTGGACGTCGACGACCTTGACCTGCCCGAAAACGGAATGGGTGATCGTCTCGCCGACTTGACCGGCCGGCCAGTTCTGGATGCGGTAGATGTCGGCGCCGGAATAGATGCGGGTTCCGAGCTTGCCGACGATGGTCAGGTTCGTCAGGTAGTCGGTCTCGTAGAGCTTTTCGCCGTTGACATAGGCCGCGTCGCGGAAGTTCTGCGTCTTGCCATCGCTCATCGTGATCGGGCCGGTGCGGAAAGAGTAGCTCTTGCTCGACGACACCAGCGCGCGCATGTCTTCTTTCGTGCCGTAGTCGTATTCGACGACGGTGAAGGGCGTGCCGTAGTTGGTTTGCTGGACGTAGGTCGTCACGGAGTAGGTGTGGTATTTGTTGTCCGAACCGAGCTCGGTCTTCATCTGCTGGCTGCTGACCTTGACGGAGCCGAGGATCGCGTGGTTGATGACTTCATCGACGACGATGACGGGAATGCCGAGCTTTTCATAGACTTCTTTGGGCGTCGTGACTTTGTCGCCGAGGGATTTCAGGATGGCAGTGCTCGTCACGTTCTCGGTGCGGATGAGGGTCGTGCCCTTCAGGTAGTAGGAGACATTCGAGTTCAGGCGGGTGCCGTCGTCGAGGTAGAAGTAGCGGCTGGGGGCATCGAAGGTACCGTTCAACGGAATGAGCGCGCGGATGGCTGCCTTCGAGGGGTACTCGGTCTCAGTGATGGTGAAGGGCGTGCCGCTTGTCGAACCCTGCTGGAGGTATTCGGTGATGTGGTAGGTGTAGGAAGCTCCGTCCGAGCCGGTCACCTTGGTGTCTTTGGAACGGACGACCTTCACGAGTCCGTAGGTGGCGTGGGTGTAGACCTGGCCGCCGCCTTCGTTGTCTTCCTTCGTGCCGAGAATTTCGTGGACGGCTCGCCCGTCGACGACCTTGGTGCCGAGCTGGATGAGCAGGGAGACATCGATCGTGCCGCGGACGTAGAGCAGCTTGGTCTGGTCAGCCGAGAGGTAGACGCTGCCTTCCCACGGGACGGCATTGCCATTGTCATCCAAGCGGGCGACCGCCGTGAAGGCGAATCCTTCGTCAAAGCCGATCAGCTGGGAGAGCGCGAACTTGCTGGTGTAGCTGACTTCGACGACCTGGAAGGGGTTGCCGTTGGCGGCTTTGCCTTCATAGGTGCGCGAGGAGACGAGGTAGTTGACGCCATCGCGGCCTTTCTTGGTCTCTTCGTAGCGGTTGAGGAGCCTTGCGCCATTGTAGGGTCCGGTCGGGGTCTGGGTCGGCGTGGGCGACGGCGTGGGGGTCGAGCCGCCCGTGAAGCCGATCTTGTAGGCGGTGTTGCTGGGCAGGCGGTCGGATTTGCCGTTGCCGAGCTGGCCGTATTCGTTGACGCCGCGGGCGTAGATCGAGCCGTTTGCGTTCGTCATGATAAAGAATTCATCGCCGCATTCGATCTGGCGGATGCCGGTGCCGATGAGCAGCGGACGGGATTGCGAGTAGCGCTGGAGAGTACCGGAGCTCGATTTCGTGTAGCGGTAGAGGCCCGAGGCATAGGCGCGGCCGGTTTCGAGCAGAATCATGGAGCTATAGTTGCCGCACTTGACGTCTTGGACGCGTCCGAGCGTGCTCGTCTCGGTCCGGCCCGATGAGGTCAGCGTGCCGGCATTGATACGGGTGGGCTTGGAGATGCTGTATTTCTTGCCGTTGCCCATCTGGCCCTGCGCACCGTAGCCCCAGCCGTAGAGGTAGCCGTTTGTCGTCACAGCCAGGCAGTGGCGGCCGCCTGTATCGAAGGCTTTGACCTTTTGAAGCACACGGACAGGGGTTTTCTGGGTGGTGGTTTTGCCGTTGCCGACCTGGTAGAGGTTGTTCTGGCCCCAGACGTAGAGGTCGCCATTGGTCTTGAGCGCCATGGACACATTGCCGTCGGCGGCGATCGCTTCGACGCCCGTCATGATGCGAACCGGCGTGTAGCGCTTCGTCGTCGAATTGTTGCCGAGCTGGCCGTAGTCGTTGCGACCCCAAGCGTAGAGGTAGCCGTTGTCGGTCAGGGCGAGCGAATGGTCGTCGCCGCAGGCCACATCGATGACAGAGCTGAGGGTGCTGTACTTTTCGCTCAGGTTGATCAGCGTACCGGCGTTGATCTTGCCGGTATGACCGAGCTGATAATAGCCGTTGCTTCCGGTCGAATAGAGCTCACCCATGCTGTCGACCAGGAGAATGTGGTCTTTGCCGGCAGCGATTGCGGCGGCGTTCTCGAACACCTTGGATGCCGACGCTGTTTTCATGGCGGATACGAGATCGGTCAACTGACCATTGTCGTTGTTGCCCCAAGCCCACACGTCATCGTAGCGATCGATGGCGAGGGCGAAATCACTGCCGGCTGCGAGAGCGGGCTGGGTAGCGGATGGACGGACGGCGGCAAGAGAGCCGGCCGCGCCTGTCACGGCCATCGTGAAGGCGAGCATGGTCGCGAGAATCTGATTCCGTTTCATGATAATCCTCCTTGTTCGGCATGCGCCACGCACGAGCGAAAGATGCGAGTCTTTGGTATGGAGTTGGTTGGTGCTACCTGCTTTGTAAACTTCATGAACATACGATATCAGTAATATTTGAAGCCAATGTGAACGAAGTATAAATGAGGTGTGAACACTTGTTGTATAATTTTTTAACAAATGGCAGAACTTTCGTGAACACGCGGCGATCCACAACGGCAAGGCAGTGTGCTTGGATTTGGGAAAACTCCTAATTTAGGGGGATTGGTGCTTGCTGATCTGTGCGCCGCATGGTATATTGGAGGACAGAGACATTGCGAAAATAGTAATATTTTCCATATTGTGCATTTTGCGTTTTTTTCCGAACCGAAACGGGTGGAGTTTTATGAATGCATATAAATACCAAATAAAGGAATTTTACGCCATCCCTGTCGCTGTCATGCAGGCCGAAGGCGTTTTGATCGAAACGGCCGCCGATGCCCTCGATTTGCTGGCGTCGGTCCGCTATGAATCGGGCTGCGAAGCGATCGTCGTACGCCGCGACATGATCGCGCCCGCTTTCTACGACCTCAGAACAGGCGTGGCGGGCGAGATCCTGCAAAAGATGAGCAACTACAACATGCGCTTCGGGATCGTCGGCGATTTTTCCGACGTGACGAGCAAGGCGCTGCGGGACTTTATCTATGAATCGAACCAAACCCGCCGTGTCGTGTTTTTGCCGACCGAGGACGAAGCGATCCGCGCACTGGCGGGCGCTTCGTCCTGACATTCGGAGTTTGTATTGGGAGGTGATCGTAATATGGAAGAAACGCAATCGGGCGCGTTTGCCCACTGGAAGCGAAACGCGACCTTCTTTTTGGGCGGCCAGATGGTGTCGATGATCGGATCGTCGCTCGTCGGTTTCGTGATCTCGTGGCACGTCGCCAAGGTCACGAATTCGGGCGTGCAGGTCTCGATCGTGTACGCCTGCATGTTCATACCGCAGCTTTTGATCTCGTTCTTCGCGGGCGTCTGGGCTGACCGCCACTCGCGCAAAATGCTGATCATGACGGCTGACGCTTTTATCGCGATCGTGACGCTGGTGGTCGCTATTCTCTACCACAGCGGGCGAGAATACATGTGGCTGCTCTACGTCGCGACGGTGGCGCGATCCTTTGGAGCGGGCATTCAGTCGCCGGCCGTCAGCGCAGCCATCCCGCAGATCGTCCCGACCGACCAACTCATGCGCATCAACAGCTTGAACGGCACGCTCATGTCGATCGTCAACCTCGCGACGCCTGCCATCGCAGCCTATGTGCTGTCTTTGGGCGAGCTGTCCTACATCCTGATGATCGATGTCGTAACGGCGCTGATCGGCATCGGCATACTCGCGTGCATTCCGATCCCGCGCATCGCAAGGGCCGATCTCCTTGTCGCAGCAAATTCCAATGAAACGGCGAACGACGCGCGTCCGAGCGCTTTCGACGATCTCAAACGAGGCCTTCGGTACGCCCTCGACCATCCCTTCGTCAAAAAGCTGCTCATGCTCTTTGTCGTGTTCTCGATCCTCATCGTTCCGGCCGCTCTGCTGAACGTGCTGATGGTGCGCCGCGTCTTCGGGAGCAGCGACTATTTCCTGATGTGGAACGAGATCTCCTTCGCCATCGGCATGATCGCGGGCGGCCTCTTGCTGTCGCTTTGGGGTGGGTTTAAAAACCGCCTGCGGACGCTCTTCTTCGGCTGCATCGCCTTCGGCTTGCTGACCGTCGCGATCGGCTACGCCGATGTATTCTGGATCTACCTCATCATCATCGGACTGACCGGCGCGACTGTACCGCTCTTCAATTCGCCCGTCATGGTGCTCTTGCAAGAGAAGGTCGAGCCGCAGATGCAGGGACGCATCTTTAGCCTGATTGGAATGGTCAGCTCGGCGACGATGCCGATCGGCATGCTCTTCTTCGGCCCACTCGCCGACGCCATTCGGATCCAAACCCTGATGATCGTCACGGGCGCGGCGCTCACGATTTTCAGCGCAGCCGAACTCCTCGACAGGAAATTCATGGCGGAGGGTGTCGCGCCCATCGCTTCCGAGGAAGCCGCGAACGAGGAGACACCGGCCGATTTCGTTCCGCAAAGCTCCGGCTGCCAAGAAGACACGCCCTAAGAACGCTCACAGAAATCGAATACACCCAGGAGACCTGTCCGAAAACCCCATTCCGGCATCTATCCGGCAAATATTCCGCTCTGCCGCGTCAGCGCCTCCTAGCAGAATTTCTTCGATTATGCGTCGTCGGCGCTTCCTTGCATAACGAAAGATTTGCTCGGATACCTCCCGAAAGCGGGTTTCCGGACGGGTCTTATGTATACGCGAAAACCCGGCAACCCAGATGGAATCCAAAGTTGCCGGGCCTCTAAGCGATATTTTACACCATGTGAATAGAACGGGCAAGTATGTCGTCACGCTGCTCTTGCACGCGCAATAGAACTGCTTTGACGGTTGTGTCAACGACATCGTTTCGGATTGAATAATTGGCAAATTGCTTTTGTTCGACTTTTTTTCCGTTGATCCAGCATTCCACTGTCACAAAGCTCACCTCGACCATTCGTTTTGCGCAGATCACCTACCCTGCCCTCTTGTCATAATTTTACCAATTGAGCACTTCTCTAAACGTTCTGTATGATCGAGGAAACAAGAAAACCAACGCAATCAGAATGGCTCTGCGCCGCTTTTAAGCTCAATTCGTTCGAGCCATCGGCGCGAAACTGAACCTTCTTGTTTTGATGGACACAGCAAGGTCCCTTGCAACTCTTCGCAAGGGACCTTCTGCCATTGAAAAGGAAGGCGGGAATGATCGATTGTAAGCGCTCGTTTATTGCGCCTCGTTCAATCCGCTTGGGTCGGCGGAGCATGCTCCGCCAATGATTTTGCTTTTTCCGTTTGCCGCAGATCCTTGATCAGATTGATCACCATGAGAACCGTAATCAAAATGAAGGGGAATGCCAGCACGATCGCGACGTTCTTCAACGTGGATAGGCCGCCGATCGAAATGAAGAGCAGCGCGTTGACGACGATGAAAGTGCCCCAGAAAGCGCGGATGCCCAGCGAAGGTACGTTGTCGCCGCCGCCGCTAAACTGTCCGGCAACGTAGGTGGCCGAGTTCACCGACGTGACGATCAGCGTGATGATCAGGAGCATGGCAATGGGAATGGTGACGGCCGAAATGGGAAGTTCTTTGAGGAAGACGAAGAGTGAGTTGTCCGTATTCGCCATGATCACTTCGCCAATGCCCTTGCCCTTGAAAAGATCCATCGCGATCGCCTCGCCGCCGAAGAACGTAAACCAAATGCAGCAGAGGATGCCTGGCACAAAGGTGCAGGCCAGAACGAATTCGCGGATCGACCTGCCCTTGGAAATGCTGGCCAAAAAGCCGCCGACGAAGGGAGCAAAGGCCACCCACCAAGCCCAGTACATGATCGTCCAGCCGCCAATCCAGTTGTAGCCGACATTGGCTTCCACCTTGCCAAAGCTATCCATGAAGAACATCATCCACGGCAGCTTGGTGATCATGTCGCCGAACCCTTCGAAAAGTAGGCCGATCAGAAATGACGTCGAGCCGAAGACGAGGGTAAAGATCAGGAAGAAAATTACAATGTACATGTTGCTGTCGCTGATGAACTTGATGCCCTTCTCGACACCGCTGATGGCCGACACGGTTGACAAGATACCGATGACGATCGTCGCGATACAGATCGTCGCAAACGTGTTGCTCAGTCCGTATTGGAGGCTGATGCCGCTGACGAGCTGCGTTCCAGCAAAGCCGAGCGACATCGACACGCCGCAAACAACGGCGATGAGCGAGAACGCATCGATAACCTTGCCGGGCATCTTGCCGATGCGGTCGCCGAGCATGGGTTGGAAAGAAGAACTGACCAGGCTGGGTAGCCCCTTTCGGTGGAGGAAGTAGCCCATCGAGAGGCCGACGATGCCGTAGACCGACCAGGGAAGGAAGCTCCAGTGATAGAAAGTCGTTCGAATGGCGTCAGCGGCGGCATCCGCCGTGCCGCTGGCTGCGAACGGCGCGGCCATGAAGTGGCTGACCGGTTCCGTCACGCCATAGAAGACGAGGCCGACGCCAAGGCCGGCGCCAAAAAGCATGCCCATCCAGCTAAAGAAGGAATACTCCGGTTTGTCGCCTTCCTTGCCGAGTTTCAGCTTGCCGTATCGGCCGAGCCCAAT
Source organism: Eubacteriales bacterium (assembly GCA_031553675.1). Taxonomy (GTDB): domain Bacteria; phylum Bacillota; class Clostridia; order Christensenellales; family CALWSW01; genus JAVBLF01. The sequence continues at coordinate 11,638 of JAVBLF010000042.1, forward strand.
CCAGAGGAAGGTGATGATGATGAAGGCATAGGCCAAGATATAGACGAAACCGACGGAGTTCAGTGTGAAGTTTTGCAGCGCGACGATGGCTGTTTCGGCAGCACTTGGGGCAAGAAGGATGAAAAGGAAAATGCACGTGTAGACGATGACGGCAATGCCGAAGACCGTCTTGTCGATTTTACCCAAAAATTTCATGTCTTCAACTCCCTAGAAAGTAATGGTTTGTACGGGAGAGAGAATGGACCGTGCACACGGGCCCGTGAGCTGGGCCCGCATACCGGTCTTAGCGGATTTGTCTCGGGCGCTTAACGGTGTTTTTCGATGTAACGCCTGAGTTCGGCTTCGATATCGGCGCCCAGCGACGGTTCCTGGTAGTTGGAAAGCATTTTCTTCCAACGCGCGTTGGCCCGCTGATCGGCCGACGTCATGTCTTTGCGGCTGGTGTTACGATCGCTGATCACGGGGTTGTAGAACTCGCTGCGGAAGTGATCGAAGGTATGCTCGTGGGAGAGGAATTCACCTTGCGGGCCGACTTCCTGGATCACGTCGTAGGCCAGGCAGTCGTCGTCGACGGTGACGCCACGGCCGATCCGTTTGACCATGCCGATGATCTCGTCGTCGAGCATGAGCTTTTCGAACGAGACGCAGTTATAGGTTTCCATGATGCCCGCCGAATGGAGGATGAAGTTGCCGCCTGCCATCTGTGCCATGAGGAGGGTCATCATCGATTCGTACCCGGCTTGCGCGTCGGCAAATTTGCTGTCGGACAGCGTGCCGCTGATCCGGCAGGGAATCTGATAGTACTTGGCCAATTGCCCGTTGACCAGCGAGAAGAGCGCATCTTCCGGCGATCCGATGGCCAGTGCGCCGTAACGCATGTCGGCATTCGAGCCGGACGCCGAGTAGACGATCGGCGTACCGGGGTTGACGAGCTGTGCCAGCACGATACCAGCCAGCACTTCGGCGTTTTGCAGTGCGATGGCGCCGGAGATCGTCGCGGGCGTCGTCGCGCCGGCGATGCAGAGCGAGTTGACGAGCTGCGGTTGGCCATATTCAGCATAGGCGACGATGGCGCCTGCCATCTTGTCGTCGTAGCTCAGCGGCGTCAGCGTGCAGGGGATCGACGTGATGATGGGCTTGCTCTTGGCGTCTTCGAGTCCATGCGCGATGGCCGCCAGCTCGATCGACTCCTTTGACGCTTCGTAGCCCAGGCAGCTCCCCATCAGCGGTTTGTCGCTGTATTTCAGCGTGTGGTAGACCATCTCCATGTGGCGCGAATTGACGTCGATGTCGCAGGGCTCGCAGGAGATGTGGCTCTGGACGCCGATGTTGTCCATCATGTGGCAGAGCTTCACGATATTGTCGAAATCCTCGATGCTGCCCGGACGCCTGCCTTTGTCGAGATCCGTGACGAAGGGGGATCCATAGGGGCCGACGAATACCGTCTCTTCCGTGTTGAGTTCGACGGTGCGATCCGCGTTGCGGCCGTGCAGCTTGAACGAGGAGGGAACATTTTTCAATTCGCGTTCGACCATGCCTTTGGGAAAAAAGACGGTCTTGCCTTCGACTTTGGCGCCGCCCTTGGCCAAAATATCGCGGGCGGGCTCGTAACTAAAGACGATCCCCACCTCTTCCATGATCCGGAGCGATGTTTCGTGGATCTTTTCGATGTCCTGCTGGCGGATGCTTTGATACCTCTGCATGACCTTACCTCCATGTTCTGTCGTTTGGCATGCCGCGCTCCGATGGCGCGAAACTCTTCCACGCAAAGAACAGCAAAAGTCGTGCCAGAATGTACACAGCACAA
>JAVBLF010000065.1:0-18756 GCA_031553675.1 Eubacteriales bacterium
AGAACGGGTATGACAAGTACGGCTACAACCGCCAAGGTTACGACAAACACGGTTACAACAAAGCCGGTTACGACAAGTACGGCTGCGACCGCAACGGTTATGACAAGTACGGCTATGACCGCAACGGCTTCGACAAGAACGGCTACAACAAGGCCGGTTACGACAAGTACGGCTACAACAAGGCCGGTTATGACAAGTACGGCTACAACAAGGCCGGCTATGACAAGTACGGCTACAACAAAGCCGGCTATGACAAGTACGGCTGCGATCGCAAAGGCTACGACAAACACGGCTACGATCGCGACGGCTATGATCGCCACGGCTATGACCGACATGGCTGCGATCGCAACGGATACGATCGCGATGGTTACAACCGCGATGGTTACAACCGCGACGGCTACAACCGGCACGGCTACGATCGAAACGGCTATGATCGCAACGGCCGCGACAAGAACGGCAACGGCCGTGGCTCCGGGCGAGGCGATCACGGCGGTCGGGGGCACGACGACGGTTACCTCGACGGCGACAAAGACAAGGGAGGCAAAGGCCGCGGTGGCCTGGGAAGCAGCTATACCGGCTAAAGATCGGCAAACACGCCAAACCCCCTCACTCTTCCTCACTCCAGGGCTCGCAAAAAGGAGAACCCCCATGCTCGGGGGTTCTCCTTTGTTCTGGCGCAGCAAACGGTCACTTCTTCTTCGGGAAGCAGTTGACGATCCCTTCGACGAGGCCGCTGACGATCTTCTCCTGGAACTTGGCGTCAACTAGCTTCTTTTCGTCCTCGGCGTTCGACAAAAAGCCCATTTCGATGTTGCAGATCGGCACAGTCGACCAGTTGAATCCGGTTTGGTCGTCGCGTTTTTTCACGCCGCGATCCTTCATGCCGGTGGCTTTGATGTAGGCGTTGTAGATCGTCGTGCCGTAGCGGAGGCTGTCCTTTTCGATCGCTTTGCAATGCGGTCCGCTGGGCACGAGCATCGAAGCGCCGCGCACCGAACTGTCGTCATTGCCGTCGCAGTGGAGACGCAGGACGAGATCGACCTTTTTCTCGTTCATCATTTTGGCGCGCTCGACATTGGAAATATTGACGTCGGCCTTGGTGCGGGTCAAGACGACGGTCGCGCCCTCGGCTTTGAGCGCCTTTTGCAGTGCGAGACCCACGGCCAGATTGATCTCGTGCTCGGGCTTCTTGGTTTTTTTGCCCTGGGTGCCCGAGGAGACTTTCGCTTTTTTCGTCTTGGACTTGGGCGCGTTGGGTTCGGTATCGTGGTTGCCCTTTTTTTGGTGGCCGGGATCGAGTCCGATCGTCACACCGGCCAGACGGCCTGGTTTCGCGGCGGCATGGGCAAACCCGGCCGGAAGGAGGGAAAGGAGCAGGATCAGCGCTGTCAGCAGTGACAGCCATGAAAGCCGTTTCGATTTCATGCGTGTCTCCTCAGCGGATTTGTCCGTCGCCGTAGATGCAGTATTTGACGGACGTCATCTCGCGCAAGCCCATCGGCCCGCGGGCGTGGAGTTTTTGTGTCGAGATCCCGATCTCGGCGCCAAAGCCGAATTCCTCGCCATCGGTGAAGCGTGTGGAGGCGTTGACGTAGACGCAGGCCGCGTCGATTTCGTTCAAAAAACGTTGGGCGAGCGTGTAGTTTTCCGTGACGATCGCCTCGGAATGGCGGGTGCCGTGGGCGTTGATGTGGCTAACCGCTTCGTCGAAACTGTCAACCACCTTGACGCCAAGGATGTAGTCGGCCCATTCGGTGTACCAGTCCTCTGTCGTGGCCGGCGTCGCCCAGGGGATGAGCGCGCAGGCCGCCTTGTCTCCACGGATCTCGACGCCCTTGGCGCGCAGGGGTTCCGCGGCGAGGCCGAGGAAGCGCTCGGCGATCGGCCGCGACACGAGGAGCTTTTCGGCGGCGTTGCAGACCGACGGCCGGCTGCATTTGGCGTTGATCACGATGCGTAGGGCACGGTCGAGGTCGGCATCCGTCTCGACAAAGACATGGCAGTTGCCGGTACCCGTTTCGATGACGGGCACGTTGGCGTTTTCGACGACGCTCTTGATCAGGCCGGGGCCGCCGCGCGGAATCAGCACGTCGATCGCGCCGCTGGCCTTCATCATCGCGAAGGCGCTGTCGCGGCTCGTGTCCTCGACGAGGTTGATCGTGCCCGCGGGAAGACCGGCTTCGAGCGCCGCTGCCGTCAATGCTTCGACGATCGCCGTGTTGGAGGCGATCGCTTCTTTGCCGCCGCGCAAGACCGACACGTTGCCCGACTTGAGGCAGATGCCTGCTGCGTCGGCGGTGACGTTGGGTCGGGCCTCGTAGATGATGCCGACGACGCCCAGCGGCACACGGCGCTTGGCGATCAAAAGGCCGTTCGGACGTTTGATCATCTCGTCCGCGCCGCCGACCGGATCGGGCAACGCGGCGAGCTTGCGGAGTCCTTCCGCCATGCCGGCCACTCGCCCCTCGTCAAGCAAAAGGCGGTCGATCATCGCGCGTTTCATGCCGCTATCGCGGGCATGCTTGAGGTCGGTCTCGTTGGCTTCGAGTATGGCGGGCGTGCGTTCGATGAGCGCGTCCGCCATCGCGAGAAGTGCGGCATCTTTTTGTGCCGCCGTCGCCGTCATCAGCGCATAGGACGCGATTTTGGCGCGGCTGAGCATGTTCGCGAAATCCATTTCGCCACCTCCGATCGTTGTACCGTCAGTATACGACCGCACTGCGATGAAGTCAAACGGCAAGCGCAGTGCGTTTGCGCGCGTTCGCGCGATGGCGATTCGCGCTCGAGGGGGTTGCCAAAACGCGTTTTAGAATGCATAGAAAAATAATATGCGAATCTTGTTGAATCCTGATGCTCCACTATGATAATATGTTACTAGATACACAAGGAAGCGGGGGAAGGCGCGTGAGGATGAAGCGGGGTGCCAAACGCGTGCTCGCGTTGCTGATCGCCGCCACCTGCGTCGCGCTCGCCGTCACGTCGCTGCGTGCCAGCCTGCCCCTTAAACCCATGTTTCGCATGGACGGGCGGCTCTACGCCGAACAGGGCGCGATCGAACACGAGATCGACTTGCTGGCACTGCAACCTTCGATGTTAATCGGTGCGGAAACGACCGGTTATCCCCAGACAGACGGACAAGCACACGGCATCCGAACCGGTACACAGATCTACGCCGTCCGGAGCGATCGGCCCCTCTACAAGGAGGCGTCCGCCCCCGAAGACACCGCGTCGATCGCCGTCTACCGGAGCGGTAACACTTGGTACCTCTGCGCGATGAGCCGATAAGACCGATTCTCGGGCGTTCGCCTTTGAATCGGTTCCAGACAGATAACAATGGGATTTGGTGTGAGCGAAAGGGCAAACGACTACGTGTCTTTGCCCTTTTGGTTTGCCTTCGCGCCCCCTGGCCGGAGGGCTGGGCGGGATGATTAGTGACAGATCTTGCAGGGCGTGTACCCAAGGATTTCGGCGGCGAAGAGGGCCATTTGGCGCGATCCTTCGGCGTATTGGCAGCCCGCTTCGTGGTAGCGCGCGCCCCCCTCGGTGACGTAGACAGCGCGGGGCATGTCGATTTCGGGATGGCGGTCGGAACCGCGTTCGCAGCGGACTTGGCCCGCCGCGTCGTGCAAACGCAGGGCGGGATCCGCGTAGGACGGCAGGCGGCAGAGCGCTTGCAGGTAGGCTTTCGTGTGCGCGGTGCACAGCTCGAAAAAAGCGCCCGCCTCCAGGCCGATTTCGCGCTCGTCCAGCCGCACGACGAATACGCCGTCCTCGAAGTGCCATTCTTCCGCGCGCCCTCCGATGGCGTTCAGCCACGCCGCTTCGAGATGGGCAACGGCCGTCGCCTCGTCGGGGTAGCTCACCGACCACTGTGACAGCAGATAGCGCCCGCCGTCCTCGCGTTCGTAGGCGGGAGGGGCTGGGAGCGCTTGGCCGTGCGCGCCGAACAGCGCCGAAAAGCCCGCTTCCTGCGGGTGTTCCGGGTCGTCGGGCAGGTAACACGCTTCGAGCAGCATCCTTTGCGCGGGCAAAGCGCCGGGCAACTCGAACTTGCACGTCACGCGCTTGCCTTGTGCCGCAGCGTAACGGATCTGGCCGCCACCGTCGCCGTTCGCGTCGGTCCAGCGCAACCAAAGCTTGACGCTCGCGCCGTCGGGCAGCGAGGTAAAAATCTGGGTCTTGGCGGGATCCCAGGGCGTATACGGATCGACGAGAAAGGCTTCGCGATCGAAGGGCGGCGCGACGTCGAGCTGCGAAGGCATGGCAACAGGACGCAGCGGCGCGATCGTCGCGTCGGGGGCTGCTTCGAGCCAGGTTGGGGCGGGCGGCGAGACGTTCTTGCCTTCGCGCGTTTCGCCGACCGGCGATGCCGTCACGGACGCGTCGGATGCCTCGCCCTCGAACACGCGAAAACGATCTTCTCCCCGGCACGCCGTCAATAGCCCCAAAACGACGAACGCCACGCTTGCGATCGCCCAAGCTTTTGGCTTGCGTTCACAACGCTCCATGCTGCTTGCATCCTCCTTTTCTGTCCATTGTAGTCGATCTTTGTCGCATGCGGCAAGAAGCGATCGATTGCCGCGCGATCATGGTCAAGCGTTCGCGCTTGTGCTATCATAATGGGATAAACAAAGCGCGTCGATGGACGCGCAAGGGGAGGCATGCCGGTGACAAGATCGGAACAAGCAAAAGCCATCGCGGCGGATCTGCCGCTGCGTCACGAAAAAATGCGCCGCATCCTGCGCGAAAACGGCGTGGATGCCGCGATCCTGACATCCAACGCCAACCTCGTCTACGCGGCGGGAACGGTGATCGATGGTTACGTCTACCTGCCGGCCGACGGCAATGCGGTCGTTTTTTTGCGTTCGGGTACGCCCCTCGTCGACGATGCGCAGATCGTGCGCATCGCCCGTCCCGAGATGATCCCGCAGGTCTTGGGCGACACCGGAGCAGCGCTGCCCAAGCGCATCGCGCTCGAGGCGGACGAAATCTCCCATCGCGAATGGGCACGGCTGTCCAAACTTTTCCCCGACGCCGACTGCGCCGACCTGTCGGTGGGCCGTCTGGCGCGCGCCGTCAAGACTGAATTCGAGATCGCGATGATCGAGGCCGACGGCCTGCGGCACGCCGCCTTCTACGACCGGCTGCCCGCGTTCTACCGCCCAGGCATGAGCGACCTCGCCTTCCAAGCGGCACTCGAACACGAACTGCGCCTCGACGGTTGGCAGGGCGCATTCCGAACCTTCGGCTTCCGCATGGAGTGCATACCGGGCACGGTTTTGGCAGGCGACAATGCCTGCGCCGCCGGTCCCTATGACTACGCGCTGGGCGGCCAGGGCCTTACCCATGCCTATCCGCTGGGGGCTCGTGGTGACGTCATGCCCGAAGGCGTGTCGGTCATGGTCGATCTGTCCGGCACCTACAGCGGTTACCCGATCGACCTCACCCGCACCTATTCGGTCGGCAAACTCAGCGATCGCGCGTATGAACTGCATGAAATCGCACGCGAGATCCTGCATGAAACCGCCGAAATGGGCCAACCCGGAACGCCATGCAGCGCGCTCTACGAAAAGGCGCAGGCGATCGTCACGCGTTACCACGTCGAGGCGTACTTCATGGGCTGCGAAAAACAGGCCAAATTCATCGGCCACGGCACCGGACTCGAGATCAACGAGCTGCCGGTGATCACAGGCAAGTACAAAGCGCCGCTCGAAGTCGGCAATGTCATCGCGCTGGAGCCAAAGTTTGCGTTGCCCGGCGTCGGCGCGCTGGGTTGTGAAAACAGCTACGTCGTCACAGCCCGCGGACTGAAGTGCCTCACGTCCTGCGCTGAATCGATCGTCGATCTCTTGGGATAAAGCGCAACGGAAGAATACAAACGTAAGAAGCATAAGAAACGCAAGAAACGTAAGAAGGGAAGGCAAACCATGGAAGAAAGGGAACAATGGCTGAGTCTGGCAAAAGAAGGCGGTTTTGAATCCGCCGCACCCCTCGACGCGGCGGCGCTCGACTTCATGCCCGAAGTGCGCGACATGTGCTCGGCCGACCGCTGCCACCAGTACAACAAAAATTGGGCTTGCCCACCAGCCTGTGGCACGGTTGACGAGTGCGCCGAACGCGCGGCCTCCTTCAAGGAAGGTTTGATCGTTCAGACCGTCGGCGACGTCGAAGATTCCTTTGACTTCGAAAACATGATGGCGATCGCCGAAACCCACAAAGATCGTTTTTTGGCCCTGCGCGACAAGCTGCGCGAAAACTACCCCGACCTCCTCGCGATGGGCGCGGGCGGCTGCTCGATCTGCTCGACCTGCACCTACCCCGACAAACCCTGCCGTTTCCCCGACAAGGCCATCCCCTCGATGGAGGCCTATGGCCTGCTCGTCAACGCCGTCTGCACGCGCTCCGGCCTCGCCTACAACTACGGCACCGGAAAGCTCGCGTATACGTCGTGTTATCTGCTCAAGTGACGCTTTTTGGGGGGATATCATCCCCCCAAACCTCCAACCAAAGAGGTCAAGCCTCGCGCTAAGCGCTCAGCTCCGGTGCGTTGAAGCTGTTCGCTTCCACCCCTTTGGAATCTCTTTCTGGAAGATTTGCGCATTGGACACGAATTTGAACCGAATCCACTCCCACGCGCCGATCGTCGGCGAAACGCCCCGGCTGCTCATACTCGGCTCGATGCCCAGCGTCGAGTCCCTGCGGCTGGGGCAATACTACGCCCATCCGCGCAACCACTTTTGGCCGTTGATCGCGCGGGTCTGCGGCGAGATCTGCCCGCAGGATTACGGCGAACGCACGGCGATGGCTGTGCGCCACGGCATCGCGATCTGGGACAGCGTGGCGAGCTGCCTGCGAGAAGGCTCGCTCGACAGCGAGATCAAAGACGCCCTGCCCAACCCGATCGGCGATCTTCTCGCCGCGCATCCGAGCATCCGTACGATCGCCTTCAACGGCCGAAAAGCCGAGTCGGAGTTTGGCCGTCATCACGCCGTTCCGGACGGCGTGGCGACATGCCTGCTCCCCTCTTCCAGTCCGGTGCCGCGCAAAGGCTTCACGACGATCGACGAGAAGTGGGCGATCTGGCAAAGTCTCCAAGACATGCTGGCATCAAATGCCGATCGTTGAACCCGCGCGGATTCTGTCATTTGCGCGCCGCCTGTGCTATAATGAGGGCGCGCGATGCGGCCGGGCGGCGTTCGCGCCCTGCCTTGTCCGCCCGTGAGAGGAGAATCGCTTTGAGCGAAACCAATCGCGCCCCCCATGCGGGCGCTGAAGTCCGAAAATGCAGCATCGGCGGCCAAGCGCTGATCGAAGGCGTCATGATGAAATCGCCGACCGGCGTCGCCATGGTCGTCCGCAAAGAGAGCGGCGATCTGATCACTGCGTACGAAGATTACACGCCCTGGATGAAGAAGAACAAATTTTACGCCCTGCCGATCGTGCGCGGCTGCGTCAGCTTCGTCGAATCCCTCGTGAGCGGCATGAAGGCCATGACCTTTTCGACGAGTGCGCTTGAACTCGAAGAAGAAGAGCCGGGCAAGTTCGAGATCTGGCTGAGCGAAAAACTCGGCAAAGGCATCGAGCAGATCGTGATCGGCGCAGCCGTCGTGCTGGCGATCCTGCTGTCCGTCGGGTTGTTTTTTGTCTTGCCCAGCCTGATCGGATCGTTTTTGCAGCACTTTTTGCCGACGACCAGCCTGGTCAACAGTCTGTCGGAAGGCTTGGTGCGCATGCTGATCTTCCTCGGCTACATCGTGGCCGTCTCGCGCATGAAGGACATCAAGCGCGTTTTTATGTACCATGGCGCCGAACACAAGACCATCGCCTGCTACGAACACGATCTGCCGCTGACGGTGGAAAACTGCAAAAAACAGGTCCGCCTGCACCCCCGCTGCGGAACGAACTACCTCTTCCTCGTCATGCTGATCAGCATCCTCATCTACTCGCTGATCGGCTTCAAGGGGATCTGGTGGGGGCGCGTGCTGACCCGCATCGTCGGCTTGCCTCTTGTGGCAGGCATCTCTTATGAAGTGCTCAAATTCGCCGGCGCGAGTGACGGCATCGTCGCACGCATCGTGCGTTGGCCGGGGCTCCAGCTCCAGCGCATCACGACGCTCGAGCCCGACGACGGCCAGCTCGAAGTCGCGATCCAGTCCTTTGAACTGGCGCTCGACCCGGAAAGCTACTACGCCAAACACCCCGAGCAGCGCGAAAGCGCGGACGAAACGGCACCCGCCGCCGACCGCAAGCTTCCCCCCGAAGCCGCGACCGCCTCGCCGCAATGACACTCCGCGAGGCACAACACCTCGTCAGGCAGCGTCTCGACGGGCTTGCCGACCGGCAGGAGCAGCGCTTTTTGCTCGAAACGCTAGCCGGCATGCGCTGGGCCACCCTGCTGGCCCACCCCGAAACGCCGCTGACGACAGCGCAGGAGACGAGGCTCGATCGTTGGCTCGACGAGCGCGTCGCTGGCAAGCCGATCCAGTACGTCACGGGCGAATGGACATTCATGGGTTTGCCGCTATGCGTGCGCGAAGGGGTGCTCATCCCGCGCGACGACACCGAAACGCTGGCGCGGACGGCACTCGCGATCGCGAAAGCATCCAGCTTCCGCACGGCGCTCGACCTCTGCTGCGGCAGCGGCTGTCTGGGCGTCGCACTCGCCAAGCTGGGCGGTCTGCGTGTCACCTGCGCCGACCTGTCCGACGAGGCGATCGCCTTGACGCGCGAAAATCTGACGCGCAACGGCGTACAGGCCCGCGTCGTGCAGGGCGACTTTTTGGATGCTTTGCCCGACGATGATCCCTTCGACCTGATCGTCTGCAACCCGCCTTACATTCCGACAGACGGGATCGATGCGCTTGACCGCAACGTCCGCGCCTTTGAGCCGCGGCTCGCCCTCGACGGCGGATCGGACGGCCTCGCTTTCTACCGGCGCTTGGCGGCGGACGCGCCGCGTTTTTTGTGCGCGGACGGCTTTTTGGCGCTCGAAATCGGCTTCGACCAGGGCCCTGCCGTTGCTCGTCTCTTCGAAGGCTGGCCGGAGGGCCGCGTCATCCCGGATCTGAACGGAAACGACCGCGTCTTCGTGGCGCGAAACCCCACTCACCCATCCCCGCCACTCTCACACCATCGCCCGGAGGACACATGCTCGACAAACTCAAAGGACTGAAAGCGCGTTTCCAGGAGCTCGAAACCCAACTCAGCGACCCGGAACTGATCGCCAACCAAGCCGAATGGAAAAAACGCGTCAAAGAGCGCGCCGACCTCGAACCGGTGATCGCCGTCTACGACGCATACGAGGCCAGCCTGCTCGCTGCCGCCGACGCCAAGGACATGCTCGCCGAGAGCGATCCCGAGCTTCGCGCCATGGCGCAGGAGGAATACGACGCCCAGCGCGAAAAGAGCCAGCAGCTCGAGCAGGAGCTCAAATTCCTGCTTCTGCCCAAGGATCCCAACGACGACCGCAACGTCGTTTTGGAGATCCGCGCCGGCACGGGGGGCGAGGAAGCCGCCCTTTTTGCGGCCGACCTCATGCGCATGTACCTCCGCTACGCCGAGCGCCACAACTTCAAGACCGAGATACTCAACATCAACGAAACGGAGCTGGGAGGCGTCAAAGAGCTTGCCATGGAAGTCAAGGGCAAGGACTGCTACGCCCGCATGAAGTTCGAGAGCGGCGTCCACCGCGTCCAGCGTGTGCCCGAAACGGAATCCCAGGGCCGCATCCAGACGAGCGCCGCCACCGTTGCCGTCATGCCCGAGGCCGAAGACGTCGACGTCGAGATCAACCCGAACGACCTCCGCATCGACACCTACCGCGCGGGGGGCGCGGGCGGGCAGCACGTCAACAAAACCGAGTCGGCCATCCGCATCACCCACATTCCGACCGGCCTCGTCGTGCAGTGCATGGACGAACGCAGCCAGCACAAAAACAAGGACAAGGCGATGAAGGTGCTGAAGACCCGCCTCTTCGACTTCTACGAATCGCGGAAAAACGCCGCCGAAGCCGCCGCCCGCCGCTCGATCGTCGGCACGGGCGACCGCTCCGAGCGCATCCGCACTTACAACTTTCCGCAGAGCCGCGTCAGCGATCACCGCATCTCGCTGACCCTCTACAAGCTCGACGCCTTTATGGACGGCGACCTCGACGAAATGATCGACGCGCTTTCTGTCGCCGATCGCACCCGCCAACTCGAAGCGCTGGCTGGCGCATAAGAGCCCCTGCCGCGCATTCCCTGTTGACAAACGCTGTCCCATGGATAGAATAAAGAAGAGATTTACGCCTATACAGCAAATTGAAACGCTGCATACATATGAAAACAGGCCGTTGTGCCGCCGATGGTGGAGAAACAAGGATGTATGAAACCCAGATCATCGATTTGTCGCAAGCCTTTGACCGTGGCATCCGCGAAGGCGCCGAACTGATCCGCCAGGGGGAGCTCATCGCCTTTCCCACGGAGACGGTCTACGGCTTAGGCGCGAACGCCCTTCGCGTCGAAGCTGTGTCGGCGATCTTCGCCGCCAAGAAACGGCCGGGCGATAACCCGTTGATCGTCCACATCGTCGATCGGGAGCAGGCCTTTGCGCTCGCCCATGTTACAGCCGAAGCCGACGCGCTCATGGACGTCTTCTGGCCAGGACCGCTGACGATCGTGCTGCCCAAGCGCGACGTCGTCCCCTACGAAGTGACGGGCGGACTCAAGAGCGTCGCCCTCCGCATGCCGGACGACCCCGCGGCTCTAGCCCTGATCCTGGCGGCCGGCGTTCCGATCGCCGCGCCGAGCGCCAACGCGTCCGGAAGCCCCAGCCCGACGACCGCGCAACACGTCTACGCCGACCTCCAGGGCCGCATCCCGTTGATCCTCGACGGCGGTCCCTGCGCGTATGGCGTCGAATCCACTGTGCTGCTGCTCAGCGATCGCCCGACCATCCTCCGCCCCGGCGTGATCACCCCCGAGATGATCGCCGAGGTGATCGGCCCGGTCGAGATCGACGCGCGCGCCCTCTCGCCCGCGCTCGAAGGCGAATCCCCGCAGTCGCCCGGCGTCAAATACCGGCACTACGCCCCACGCGCTTCCGTCGCGATCGCGGACGGCGAAGGCGAGGCCCTCCAGCGTACCGCCGCCGCGTTCTACGACCGCTCGATCGCCGCCGGACGCCGCTGCGCCATTTTTGCGACCGAGCAAAGTTGCAGCTTTTATGGTTCTCGCAACTATGTTATAATGGGCAACAGAGATAATCCACTGAGTTTATGTCGGAATCTTTTTGCCCTCCTGCGCGACGCCGACGACGACGGTTTCGACGACATCGTGCTCGAGGCGCTGCCGCCCGCTTCGGTCGGTTTGGCTTACATGAACCGCGCTCTTCGCGCCGCGGCTTTTCACGTCGTGCGCGCCGAAGACCTCGGCCTTTGACGTCCGCGCGCCCGCATCTTGCGCATCCATACGCGCGGCGACGCGGCGGATAAACGGGCCCGTAGCGGTGCCATGTCACGCGAATGGGAACCACGCACACGGTGGTTTTGTGAAAAGCTCTTAGGGGGATAGCAATTTTGAAAACCGTTTTATTCGTCTGCTCGGGCAACACCTGCCGCAGCCCCATGGCTGAGTCGATCTTCAACGAATTGGTAGACGAACATCCGCGATTAAAGGCGCTGGGTGTTCGCGCATCCAGCGCCGGTACCTTTGCGGCTCCGGGCGCTTTCATGACGCCCGAGGCCGAGCAAGCCCTGCAAGACCTCGGCATGAGCGGCAACCACAGGCACCGCGCGACCTCGTTTTCGCGCGACATGGCCGAAGAAGCCGACCTGATCCTCGCCATGCAGGAACAGCACCTCGAAGAACTCTGCGCGCTCGCGCCCGAGGCCGAAGACCGCATCCACACGCTCGGCGGCTATGCCGAACACATCGACGGCTATACCGGCGGCGAGGAATACGACATCGAAGATCCCTTCCGGGAAAACGCCGAAGTCTACCTCGCGTGCGCCGAGCGGATCAAAGCCGCCGTCGAAGCCGTGCTCAACCGCCTCGACGAAGATTGGGCGGATGCCTGACCGCGAGACAACTGAACAAGAATGGGAGGTGCGGCGCATGAAAATTGCCATCGGCAGTGATCACGCCGCCTTTTTACAAAAGGCCGAACTGATCGAATGCATGCACAGATGGGGCTACGAAACCATCGACTGCGGCGCGTTCGACGACAAAGCCATCGACTACCCCGACATCGTAGAGCCGGTCTGTGACGCCGTGCTCGACGGACGCGCTGCTTTTGGCGTGCTGCTCTGCGGCACCGGCATCGGCATGTCGATCGCCGCCAACAAGATCGACGGCATCCGCTGCGCGCATTGCCCCGAAAGCTACAGCGCCCGCCTCACCCGCCTGCACAACGACGCCAACGTACTCGCCATGGGCGCGCGCACGCTGGGCGTCGAAGTGATGATCGACATTTTGAAAACCTTTCTTGCAACCGAATACACCGCCGAGGAGCGCAACGTGCGCCGCATCGCGAAGGCCATGGCCCTCTACGGCAAGGCGCGCGGCGCGAAGGAGTGATCACATGTCCAAGGTCGTCGTCGTCAATCACCCGCTCGTCCAGCACAAGATCTCGCTGCTGCGCGACGAAAACACCGGCACCAAAGAATTCCGCGAGCTCGTCAGCGAACTCGGCATGCTTATGGTCTACGAGATCACGCGCGATCTGCCCCTCGAAGAGATCGAGGTCAAGACGCCGGTCGCCCTGGCCAAGACGAAGGTCATCGCCGGGAAAAAGCTCGGCATCGTCCCCATCCTCCGCGCTGGCCTCGGCATGGTCGATGGCATCATGAGCCTCATCCCCGCCGCCCGCATCGGCCACATCGGCCTCTACCGCGACCCCGAGACGCTCGATCCGGTCGAGTACTACTGCAAGCTCCCCGCCGACTGCGCCGAACGCGATATCATCATCTGCGATCCCATGCTCGCGACCGGCGGATCCGCATCGGCTGCGATCGGCTTCCTCAAGCAGAGAAACGTCAAATCGATCAAGCTCGTTTGCCTGATCGCCGCGCCTGAGGGCGTCGAACGCGTCCAGCGCGACCACGACGACGTCGACATTTACATCGCCGCGCTCGATTCCCACCTGAACGACCACGGCTACATCGTCCCCGGGTTGGGCGACGCCGGCGATCGCATCTTCGGCACGAAATAGCGTCAAAAAAAGTGGCCTCTCGCGAGTGCCACTTTTTCTTTGTCCGGAAACCAGTCTCACTTGACGCGTTCGTGTCCCGCTTTGGCCTTGCCCTGGATCTCCGGTACGGGCGGCGCGTCGTTTTTCTGGCGTTCCATTTTCGCATTCGACTCGGTACCGTGCGCGTCGCCGGGGTCGGGTCGGCGCATTCCTTTTTTGGGCATGTTTGCACCCTCCTTTGTTCCCCCTTAGTATGGCGCAAAGCGAAATGCCCATGCGCGAACCATCGCAACAAAAAAGACGCGGCATCCCACGTCTCTCGTTTTCTCAAGTGCCGTGCACCCGAATTCGATCGCGTCTTTCCAGGCGGTATCCGCGTACCGAGCTCCAGCCAGAACAACCCGCGGCACACACCCATACCTGCTTAATGCTGCTTCCGTCAGGACCTGACATGATTCACAAGCGGATGTTGCACGGGACCCAGCCTTCAACGCCCGGCCACGCGGTCCAGCCCCACAAAGGCGGACCTCCATACGGGAATTCAACCCTGCTGTAGCGGATTGCAGGTTACAAGGCACCGCTGACTCCCCGTTTAGCACGGCTTTATCATTGTACTTGCTTTTCGCTCGATCGTCAAGGGCCGGTCCCTATTTCGAAACATGACGATATATTGTTTTATCTATGTCAAATCTGTCGCAGATATGACGCCCCACTCCCCAGCGCTCGCGATCGGCGACATCCATTCGTGCATTTATATACACAAAAATACCGCTTGTACGGCAAACGGCATTTTCGCTTCGTCGCGGACGAACTGCTAACCACCTGCAGATTGTCCTGCAGAAGGACGGCCCTCTCACAAGCCTGTCACTGCTAACAGTATAATCGCAAGCCCATATTCATGTGTTACGCTTTTGCAACAATTAAGTCAATTTACGCGCACAATCGAGTTGCAGATCGCCACAGCGCATTTCGGTTTTATTACATATCAGTTGCCTATGTGATAAAACGCAATACCGCCATATTGCCTTACGCTGCCATCTCACGATTCCATTGAGGCGATGTACCAAGCGGCCGCATCGCGCTCGCAATCGCTCCCCTCTTCGAGAAGGCGCCGCGCCGCACCGGCAAACGTGCCATTTCCGCGCTTGGCCGCCAAGACGAGCGCCTGGGCCGTCAAACGTCCCTGCGTGATCATGTTCTTTCCAAGTCGATCGGCAAAGCGCTTTTTATCCGCCCCATCCAGATCGATCAAGCGCTCGAACGTAAAAAGTGACGCCAGATCCTCCGGCGTTTCGACCGCCTCTATGGCAGCGTTTTTCGGACAAACTTTCTGGCAAATGTCACAGCCCGTCAAGCCTGACATCTTCTCCTTGACCCAGTCGGGCATCGCCTGGCCGTTCATGTACCAACGGATGCAGCGCGTCGGGTCGAGTTCGTCGCCGATCGCCTGCGCTGGACAAGCTTTCGCGCATCGATCGCACGATGCGCACGGATCTTCCCCCGCGTTCACGCGAACCGCGTCGGGCGCAAACGCATCGGTCAGCATCCAGCGGACCGTAAAACGGCTCCCCAGCTCGTCGGTCGAGGCGAGGCTGTTCCGCCCAATGCGCGCAATGCCGGACTGCGCCAGCATGCCCTTGGCCGGTAACTCAGCCATGACGACGGCCAGCCCTTCTTCCGCGCTCCAGGCCTCCAGTTTTCGCCCGATCCCATAGAGCGCGTGCGAAGCCAAGTAAAACGCCGACAGGTCCGGTCCGCCATCCTTCCGCGCGCGAAAGGGCCGATACGCCTTGAGCAGCGCGATCATGCAGGTCGTACCCGGCAGATGCGAGAACGGATCGCCTTCGAGCTTCCGCGCGGTCTCGCTCCCCTTGTAACGCCACTTTCGCGGCGCGACGAAATACACCGCATCGACGCCCCATTCCCGCGCCTTTGCCTCCCAAACCGATCGCTCCATCGCTGTGCCCCCTTTTTTTGCCCCATTATAGCACGGCAAAACAGGCGATGCACAAAGCGATCGCCTGTTTTATGTCCGGTCTGTCCCGGAGCAGGCGGGTTGCCCCGCCTGGTACAAGAAGGAATCGTCCGCACTGCTTCTCTTGTCGGCAAAAGTAGAGCTGCGCTTGTTTCGTTTGCCCGTAAACCATGAAACACTCGACTCGGTTTCTTCAAACGGTAAGCCCGTCGCATCTGCGTACGCGTTCCACATCGGCCTGATGGCGATATGCGCGTTTGCTCTGAAACCGTTCAAGACATCTCCCGGATGCGTTGAATGTGCGGACAAGCCTCGCTTGACGGGCTGCGTCCGATTTCTTCTTGCCCGCTTAGTATGGCTCGTGACCGCGCTGCTATTCCGTGGGATATTTTGTCATTTTTTTGCCAAGCGCGCGCATCTTGTCACTTTTTGTCCGCTGTTTTCGACTGTCTGCTTTGCGCCCCGCCAGTGCATGTGCTATAATAAAACCGCAAGAATGCAATACTTTGACCTCAAGTCTATGCAAATCGAGCCGTAGCAGGGAAGCGGGTGCAATTCCCGCGCTGTCCCGCAGCTGTAAGCGTGGAGCGCCGTTTCATAACGCCACTGGCCTTGCGCCGGGAAGGCGAATCGGCGCGTCGATACGCGAGCCAGAAAACCTGTCGGCTTGGATTTGCGCCCGGCACCACGCGGATGGGCGGGCGCTTGCCATGTGTTTTCGGCATGGTGAGCCCGCAACCGGGCTCTTTTTTTCGCCAATTGATCGCCCCCACGGAAGGAGACTTCGCATGTGGAAACAATATAAACCCGAGGAAATCGAGGCCAAAAGCTTCGCCATCATCCGCTCGGAAATGGAATCCTGGCAGGGCAGCATCGAGGAAAGCTGGGTCGTGCTGCGCGTCATTCACGCCAGCGCCGACTTCGACTTTCAACACACGCTCGCCTTCTCGAAAGACGCCGTTACGCGCGGGATGACCGCCCTCCAAAACGGCGCCACGATCGTCTCCGACACAAACATGGCACTCGCCGGCATCAGTAAGCCCGCGCTCGCCGCCTGCGGTGGACAGGCCGTCTGCCTCATGGCCGACGAGGACGTCGCCGTCGAGGCCAAAGAACGCGGCGTCACGCGCGCCGTCGTCGCCGTCGAAAAGGCCGCCGAACGCTACCCCAATGGCGTCTTCGCGATCGGCAACGCCCCGACCGCCCTGCTGCGCCTGATCGAGCTCGTCCGCGATGGCGTCGCGCAACCCGCCCTCGTCATCGGCGCGCCTGTCGGCTTCGTCAACGTCGTCGAAGCCAAAGAAGAACTGCTCAAAACCGACATTCCTTACATCTGCGCGCGCGGGCGAAAGGGCGGCAGCACCATCGCCGCCGCCATCTGCAACGCTCTGCTATACGGAAAAAACGCTCCGGGGGTACGCTAAACCGCGGCCAAAGGGTCGCTGTCTCGCGCAGGCGCTCGACCCCTGTGAATTGCACAAAAATGTGCAATTCCCGTTGAGGCTGTTCGCCTCATGTCTCGCGCAGGCGCTCGACCCCTGTGAATTGCACAATAATGTGCAATTCCCGTTGGGGCTGTTCGCCTCATGTCTCGCGCAAGCGCTCGACCCCTGTGAATTGCACAATAATGTGCAATTCCCGTTGAGGCTGTTCGCCTCAACCCCTTTGGAATCCCTATCCTTGTCAATTTCGTGCGCCACTCCGTGGCACGCGAATCCAGCTTCGGAGGCAGACACTTTGCGAGAAGGAAGAACGACCGGTACCTGTGCGGCGGCGGCAACGGCTGCCGCTGCGCGGTACCTGCAAGACGGAACCGTGAGCGAGGCCGTCGCGATCGACACACCGGCTGGCAAACGCCTGGTGATCGAAACGCGCTTCGTCGAGGCGGATGGAAACGCGGCCAGCTTCGCCGTGCTGAAAGACGCCGGAGACGACCCCGACGTCACCGACGGCATGGACGTGCTATCGCGCGTCGAATTGCGTGACGGCGAAGGCGACATCGAGTTCGCGGCGGGCGAGGGCGTCGGGATCGTCACGAAGCCCGGCCTCAAGATCCCGCCCGGCCAGCCCGCGATCAATCCGGTGCCGCGCGAGATGATCGCGCGTGAAATCCGCGATCGTTTCCCGCGCCGCGCCGCCACGGTAACCGTTTCGATCCCGGGCGGCGACTCGGTCGCAAAGCGCACCTTCAACCCGCGCCTCGGCATCGAAGGGGGGCTCAGCGTCCTCGGCACGACGGGCATCGTCCGCCCCATGAGCGCGCAAGCCTTGATCGACACCATTTACGAGGAGTTGAACGTCAAAGCTGCGATTTCCCTCGAACTGCTGATCCTCACGTTCGGCGCCATGGGGGAACGCGCCCTCGAAGCCTTGGGCTACGACGCAGATCGCATGGCGCAGGTCAGCAATTACGTCGGTCTGGCGCTCGATCGCGCCGCCAAGCTCGGCTTTCACCGCATCGTCTTGGGCGGCCACGTCGGCAAGCTCTGCAAGGTTTCGGCGGGCATCTTCATGACACACTCCGCCACCGCCGACGCCCGCGCCGAGATCGTCGTCTGCCACGCCGCGCTCTGTGGCGTGCCGCTGCCGACACTCCGCACACTCTATGATGCGCCGACGACCAAGGCCGCTGACGCCATCCTGCTCGAAACCGGCCTCGCCGCCGACGTATGGCGCTCGATTGGCCGCGAAACCGAAAAACGCGCTACGTTGCGCGCTGGGCGGCGCATCGAATGCGTGCTGCTAGACGACGCAGGACAGCCGCTTTTCGCTTCCACGCTTGATGAAGGAGGTCTTGTATGCGAAAACTGACCGTCATCGGCGTCGGCCCTGGAGCCGCCGATCGGCTGACACTCCAAGCCCGCGCCGCCATCGACGCAGCCGGAATCGTGTTTGCCGCCCAACGCCACGCCGAACTCGCATCCGGCCAAACCGTGCACGACCTCAAGCCCTTTTCCGTCGCCTGTGAGCGCATGGAATCGGCCTTGCAGTCCACTGACGTCGCGGTGCTCGTCTCGGGCGATCCGACCCAGTTCAGCATGACGCCGCTGATCCGACGGCGTTTCGCCGATCGCGCCGACATCGCCTTTTCTGTGCTGCCCGGCATCGGCTCGATCCAAAGCCTCTTCTGCCATCTCGCCGAGCCGTCCCAGGACGCCGTTTTGCGCAGCCTGCACGGACGACCGTTCGATCCCGCGCAGATCTGTGCGCTCGTCGCGCAAAACCCGCTCACCGTCTTTCTCACCGACCCCGTCAACCATCCCGCGCGCGTCTCCGTGGCGCTGGCCGAACGAGGCTTTGGCCACCTCGACGCCGCGTATGGCGAGAACCTCTCTTACCCCGACGAAATCGTCTGGCAGGGGAGCGTCGAAGCCCTCTCCCAAAAAACAACGGGCGGCCAATGCGTGCTGCGCATCCGAAACGCCACGCCTATCCCCCCACCCGTCTCCCCCACCCTGCGCGACGAAGACTTTACGCGCGGCGATCGCCCCATGACGAAGGCCGAAATCCGCATGCTCAGCGCCTGCAAGCTCGGCCTCACACCCAACGCCGTCGTATGGGACGCTGGTGCGGGCACCGGTTCGGTCGCGATCCAGTGCGCCTTGCTCGCCCCC
>JAVBLF010000086.1:0-10162 GCA_031553675.1 Eubacteriales bacterium
GTGTCCCTGTGTCGGGGCCCAGCCCGCCATGCCGTGCTGCACCGTGAAGTCGGCCAGCGCCGCCTTGTCGAGCTCGCCGCGCTTGACGGCAAGAGCGCCGATCATCTTGTAGTTGGCGAGCGGCACGTCGCCCGCGCCGGCAGGTTTCGTGATGTCGGGGTTCTGCATCTCGGCGGAGTATTTGTCGATGTCGGTGATCTTCAGGCCGTGCTTGTCGAGGGGCTGCGTTACGAGCGCCGTGATGACGGCCTGGGGCGACGAACCCGTACCGACGTTGTGCTTGCCGACCATGTCGGTGTCGATCTCGGGGTTGAAGCCATCGTTTTTCGACACGAGCACGGCAAAGCCACCCAAAACATCTTCGAGGATCGGCATGCCTTTTTTGACGTGATCTTTGCCGTTCATGCCGAGCTTGGCCGTGCAGCCGCCCGCCGCGACGATCACGTTGTCGTAGGTGCCCGCTTTGACGAGGGACGCCGCCTGGATCAGCGCGTGGGTGGGCGCGGCGCAAAAGGCGCGGATGTCGCTGCCGCCCGCCCCGCTGAGACCCGCGACCTCAGCGCAGGCTTTGGCGAAGTTCCCGCCGCCGCGCTGGTTCATGTCGCCGCACGCTTCTTCCGAGCAGTCGATCACGTAATCGACTTCTTCGGGCGCGATGCCGCTGTTTTTGACGAGGTGGAGCAGCGCGAGCACATTGGACGCCTTCGACACCAGGTTTTCGTGGATGACGTGGGCCGACAGGTTGACATCGACGTCATGGGCGCGTTTGACGTAGCCGACGAGCTTACCTTCGTGGTAGAGCGCTTCGGCGTGTTCATCGTTGACGAAGCGATCGATCTCGTTCTGCGCGACGCCCGCCTTCACCTTGCCGAGCAGCGTCTCGTTCATGAGCGGATGCGTCTCGAGCGCGCCCTTGGCGTTGGCGACAAAGCTCTCTTCGAGCTTGAGTAGGTCAAATGTGTCGCAGATCTGCATCAAAAGGTAGAACTCGGCCTGGGGCATGATCTCGCCGAAGCGACCGAAGCGTTCCGACGGGCCTTTTTTATCGTACCACGGCTGCTCGATCGCCGAGAGTTCCTCGGGCGGGACGTTGCCGATGTAGGTCTGGTTGGGCAGGTAGCGGACGACTTCGTCATAGCTGCGGAGGTGTTCGGGCAGCTTTTTGAGGTATTCCGAATCGGGGTTGACGATCTTTTCGGTCGTCTGGGTGGTGCCGTTGTGCAAGATCATGTCCGGTGTATGGACGAGGACATAGCTGGCGCCTTTGACCACGCTGTTCATATGCATCCGTCCTTTCGTTGGGGAAATCGCCCAGGGCGTATATCGGAAAAGGGCGGCATGACGTGGACCGCCATACCGCCGTTTCGATCCGTTGTCGGGGCAGAGGATCAATACTTGCCGTACTGGTCGCGTATCGCCGACATTTCCTTGGCGATGTCGTCGAGATCCAGCACCAGTTCCATCATGCCGCACTGCTCCTCGTAAACCGAGGGATCGACTTCGCTCTTGATTGCTTCTTCGCAAATGTGGTAGGTCGTGAGTCCTAACTGGACTCCGGTCAATGGACCTGCATAGGTCGGGTCTCCGGCGGTGACGGTCTCAGCGGCAAGACCTGCCGCTTCACCCTCGGCCGCTCCAAGCAGAACGACCAAATCCTCCGGGGGGAACTTCTCGGCGAATTCCTTGACCCGTTTCTGGTTCTCCAGATCCATTGCACCCGCGCTCGTTCAGACAAAGCATTCCGTCGTCGAAAAGACGATGTCGCCGCCCGCGGTCTTGACGCATTCTTCGATCGCCTGCCCGGGGATGCCGTCGCGGTCGCCCAGGATGATGACCTTCTTGCCTTCCAATATGGCCATGTTTCGCCCTCCTTTCTTGGGGAATCTTGTTATTTTTTTCTCTTCTTTTCTTGAAAGAAAAGAAGCAAAAGAACTTTTGTCCGTCTGCGACGCCCCGGCAAGCACGCCACGATCATGGCGCGCTTGCCGATGGAACGCTGTCATAGCTCTGCTGTTTCGCGCAGAAAGATTGGGGTGCGGGATTCGAAAGCGGTTGTACGCGCTGCGCTCAACCGCAATGTCCACTGCGACTAAGCGTACTTTTGGATCAAAGCTTCGATCGCTTCGGGGGTGCAGTCGTCCTTGACGAGTTCTTCGACCTTGGCACCGCCCTGGTAGATCGCCATCACGGGCAGGCCGAGCACCTGCTGGCCGATCGCGACGCGGCGGGCTTTCGTGGTGTCGAGCGCTGCAAAGGTCATTTTGTCGGCATACTTGTCGGCCATCTCATGCACGAATGGCATGAGCGCTTTGCAGGGCTCGCAGCCCTCGCTGAAGAAGTCGACGAAGATCGTGCCTTTGTCCGGCGCGAGCACTTCGGCTTCGAAATTGGTCTTATCGAGTTCGAGCAATGGGTTCACCTCTTTTTCGTTTCCGGAAGGGTTTGCCAAACGGCGTCAATGGAGCCCTTCAATGTACTTCTCGGCCTGCGTGGCGGCGATCGCGCCATCGGCGACGGCGGTCACGACCTGGCGCAGATCCTTGACGCGGACGTCGCCCGCCGCGTAGACGCCGGGGAGGCTGGTGCGCATTTTTTCGTCGGTGACGATGTAGCCCTTGTCGAGCTCTATCTTGCCTTCGAAGACGGCGGTCTGCGGCACCAGGCCGATGAAGACAAAGACGCCGAATGTGCCGTCGTCCTCGTCGGCTTCGATGATTTCGGTTTCACCGGTTTCGAGGTTTTTGATGCGCATTGACGAGAGAAGACCTTCGCCCATCAATTCCTCGATCACCCAGCCCAGCTTGATGCTGACCTTTTCGTTCGCGAAGACCTTTTCCTGGATCGACTTGGCCGCGCGGAAGGTCGAGCGGTGGATAACGGTGACCTTGCGGGCAAAGCGGGTCAAAAAGAGGGTTTCTTCGAGGGCGGAATCGCCGCCGCCGACGACGAAGATCTCTAGGTCTTCGAAAAGGGCGCCGTCACAGGTCGCGCAGTAGGACACGCCTTTTCCGGTGAACTCGCGTTCGCCGGGGCAACCGATCGGGCGGGGTCTTGCGCCGGGCGCGAGGATGACGGCCTTGCCGAGATATTCGCCCTTTTTGCCGACCAGCTTCTTCACGTCGCCTTCGAGTTCCGCTCCGACGATCTCGTCGGCAACGCGCGCGCAGCCGAAGTGGTCAACTTGCTGGCTCATGCGCTGGGTGAGGGTCGAGCCCGTCTCGCCATCGATGCCGCCGGGGTAATTCTCGACTTCGCTCGTGACGACGATCTTGCCGCCGTCTTTGGACTTTTCGATCAAGAGCGCCTTCATCCGGGCGCGCCCCGCGTAGAGGGCGGCGGCCAGTCCGGCCGGCCCGGCGCCGACGATGATCAGATCGTAGATATCATTCATGCTTTACGTCCCAAAAATTCGTCTTCTGTCCGTGGGGGAAACGCGGCTCCGGCGCGGCCATCCGTTTGGGCTGGACGGCGCGCGCCAAAACCGGGCTGTGCATGGAGGATTTTCCCTATCGGGATTCGTAAGGAGTTGAAGCGAACGGCTTCTACGGGAGTTAAACATTTTCGTTCAACGCACCGGAGCTGAGCGCTTGCGCGAGGCTTGACCCTTTGGTCGGGGGTGGGGGGATGAAATCCCCCCAAAAAGCAAGCCTACTTGCTCTCGAAGATCGTCTGCTCGGTGATCTCGGTCGATAGGGCCTCGAGCGCCGTCGTGAGCAAGCGGCGGCGGATGTCCTTTTCCTCTTCGAGCGAGAGGGCAGGGTTGCCCAGCGGATGCGGGATCGCAACCGCCGGAACGATGCGGTTCGCGCCGACCGTCATCGAGATGGGGGTAATCGTGCAGACGTGAACGACCGGAATGCCGGCGCGTTCAATTTCTTTTACCATCGTTGCACCGCAACGCGTGCAGGTTCCTCACGTGCTTGTGAGAATGACGGCGTCGATGTTGGCCTGCTTCAGCTCCTGCGCGTACTCGGCGGCAAAGGCTTTTGCGCTTTTGACAGCGGTGCCGTTGCCGACGGTCGCGTAGTAGTAGCGGTGGAGCTTGCCGATCTTGCCTTCCTTCTCAAACTCGCGCATGACGTCGACGGGCAGCACGCGGTCGGCGTCCTGGTTGGCGTAGACGGGGTCATAGCCGCCGTGGGCCGTTTCGTAGGTGTCGGCGGTGAGATCCATAACGCCGTCGATGTCGTACTTGCCGTACTTCGAGGCGCTGGAGGATTCGATGTGGTCGGGGTTGCCCTTGGGCACGATGCCGCCCGAAGTGACGAGCGCGATCGTGGCCTTCGAGATGTCTTTGACCGCGGGGTTCGGGGGGACGCGGTCGAAGTCGGGCATGGCGAATTCCGTCGTGAAGGGTTTGCCCGCCATCTTCGCGATCAGCATATCGACGGCGCGCTTGCTGCCGCGATCTTTCTCGAAGAAGTTGACGCGGATGCCGTTGGGCATGTACCCTTCGACGCAGGAGGCGCCGATCGCTTCGCCTTTGGCGAGCTTGAGCGCGAGGGGGGCCATGACCTTGACGGCGCCACGCATGCCGGCCGCGCTGTCCTTGGTGGGGACGATGTAGACGGCGTTTTTGAACATGTCGGCGCCGGGGTTTTCCTCGAACATGCCGGTGAGGGCAGGCACGCCGAGTTCGCGTTGGACGGCGTCGGCGATCGTGCCGCAAGCGACGCCGTAGCGTCCGGCGTTAAAGGCCGGGCCCGCGACGAACACGTCGGGCTGGTAGCCCTTGACCATGTCGAGTATGGTCGTTTTGGCGGCTTCCATGTTTTCGTTGAAGTAGGAGTCGCCGCAGATGATCGTCGCGACGATCTCGGCTTCCTCGCCGAAAGCGGTGTTGAATGCCATGCCCGGGCCGACGATGCCTTCACGCACTTCGGGCACGATGTCGGCCTTTTCCTCGCCGCCGATTTGGGCGAAGAACTGGTTGATGTAGTGGACGACTTTCAGTTTTGCCAACGGTATTCCCTCCTCTCGTTAGCGGGCACTCAGCTTGCTGAAGCCCAGCTCGTTCGTCGCACCGGTGATCGCCTGGATCTCGATCTGGACGCTGCCATCCGGCTGGACGTTCTCGTTGAAGCCGCCCGCGATCTTGTCGATGGGGGTGGCGTCGCCGATCACTTTGTCGAGCTTGGGCAGGGTGATGAGCTGGTTGGCGTTCCCGCCCGTCACGACGGCGTTGGCGCTCGGGTCGGCGTCGGCCAGCGATTGGCTCGAGCCGTCGCGTCCGGCGTATTCGTCTGTGATGATGACGGTGGGGATCTTTTTGGCTTCGATCTTCTTGCAGTTCATGATCAGGTCGGTGTCGGGGTTGCCAAAGCCTTCCTGCGAGACGATGACGCCGTCGAGGTCGAGGAACTCGCAGAGCTTGGCCGTCCAGTCGCTCGAACGCTGTTTGTCGGCGAGGTAGACGTTTTCGTTCGTGATGATCACGGTGACGAAGTTGATCTCTTTGCCCTGCTTGTCGAAGAGATCCATCACGACGGGGTTGTTTTGGTGGTGGTATGTGGTGTTCTTGTCGCATGCCGACACGCAGTTGCCGCTCAGGATCGCGCCGTCCATGATCTCGGTCGGGTTGATCAGGGTGGTGAGGGACTTTTTCGCATCGACGCCGTAGACGTAAGTGTCGTGCAAAAGGCCCTGGCTCTGGAGCATGCAGACGTAGGCGACGCGCGGAAGGTTCGGTAAGAGCTCGAGGCCTTTCTTGATCGGGTAGGTCTCGAAGACGGCCGTCTCGTCGGGGGTCAGGCTGCGGGCCAGTTCGCCGAGGTAGGTGGCGGTCTTGAGGCCTGCCATACGGACGGCGTGTTCGTGTTCGTGCTGCTGGAGCCCTTCGACGGGGTTGATCACGAGCACGAGGTTGTTGAGCTGTGAGAAGGGGGTGTAGTCGGCGCCGATGCCGGTCATGTCGATGATGCCCTCTTGGAAACCGACGATCTTGCCGGTCGTGACGACGGCGCAGCCGCGCAACGCATGGGTTTTGCCGCTGCCGACCGTATCGACCTTCGAGATGACGCCGGGGAAGACGCCACCGGAGCCTTCGACTTTCACGCGAGGTTCGATGACGTCCTTGACAGGCGTGATGCGAACACTTTCGCCCGGGCGGGCGATGTCGAGTTCGGCGCTGGCGATGTTCTTGTCTTCGAGGATGAGCGCTTTGACGGCTTCGGCGTCGACGTAAAGTACGCCGCCTTCGACCTTCGACTCATTCGAAAACTGAATGTCGCGGATATCGATGTATCCCAGTTCCAATTTCAACCCGAACACCTCATTTCTTCTGCCGATTTGGGGGGCAAACCTGCACGGATCGTATGTCGTCTGAAGGGCGAAACAGCTTGCGGGAAACGATGACAAAAACGCTGGGATAGACCGAGCCTCTTTGGCAAAGCATTCTCGCAAATAGCGTCGCAAGACCGACGTATACGATTTGTGTGGTGTTGCCGAAAAAGATGCAAATGTAGCCGACGCTACAGGGCGCCCTTGATCAGTGTGCAATCCAGGAGCTGAAAATCGCGGTCGACGGAGGCGGAGAGTTGCCCGTATTTTGGCCCAAACTTGGCGGCGGTAAGGATGGCATTTTCGACCAGTTGGAGCGATTCGAGGTCGAGGGTGCCGGCTTCGTCGGAAACGAGGATGGATTTGTAGGGGGTTTCGCCCGGCTTGATGCTGCCCGAAAGCGGATGGGTCAGGAGTTTGTGCCCTTTGTGAACGAGGTCGCGCACGCGGACGAGCACATCGGCGAAGCTTCCGACTTCATATGCAACCGCGTGCGTCGCGCCGAGTTCAGAAAGCACCTTGGGGTTATTCGTGACAATCGTTCCCGTCATGGTTCACCTTTTGCAAATCGTGAAATTCAAAAAACAGAGCGAGCATACAAATTCATCACAGCTCACTCTGTCCATAAACCTGAGAGATTCTCGCCCCGTGAACATTGGCGATTGCCCCTTCGGTGCGTAACGCTTTCCAGAGGTTCGTCCGATTGCGGTCCTTTGACCTGAGATCTTCACAAGCCATCGCAACTGGCTTGCTTATTCCTTCGGTGCTATGACTAGACTCTCCCGCAACCATCGACCAAAAATATTCGGTTTCCCTTTTGCTTACATGATATCCCAAGGATTCCAATTGGGCAATCCCCTATAGAAATTTTCTATCGCATGTCCAGCGCTAAGTTTGGCGCGTTTCTTTGGGCTTGCACATTCGTTTTTTCTATGATAATATCGATTCGCATATGGGGGCAGATGGGTGCTGGTGTACCCCCTGGTCTTCAAAACCAGTGATAGCGGTTAGGAGCCGCTTAGATGAGTTCGATTCTCATGTGCTCCCGCCACATGGATGGTTCGTCTGCGATCCAAAGGCATCAAAAAAGTGGCCACGTGACCACTTTTTTTGATGTCGTTCGCGTCCCGGCATCTACTCTCCGAAATAGAGGGTTCGGACAAAGTTGGCGAGGCGCTCGGCTTCTTGCTGGGAGATGTCGGTGGGAATGCGAAGGTTGACCGACAGGTCGCTGCGGAGCGGATAAGCCGCGTCGATCATCGGAATGCCGGGATTTTCGTCGACGGGCGCCACTTCGGGCATCGCGGCCCCACGGCCACGGCGGCTGCGGCGCTGGAGCTGGGCAGCGGCCTCGGCGTCGTTGCTGTCCCAGTGCAGCAAGAGATTGAGCGATTCGCCGTCGAGGTACATCGGCGCGAGGATCGTCGGCGCGAACCGGTGTGCGCAAGCCTTGGCGGGAATGGTGTTGACGATGGTCATTTTGCGGATTTGCGGCTCTTCCCCGCCCGTGTACTCGTACTCGCCTGAGAGAATCGCGACGTGGATCTGGTTGCGGTAGGGGATCAGCACGTGATCGCCCGGCAGCATCTTCTGCACGAAGGTTTCGAGCGTGGCGCGCATGCGGCCGATTTTGGTCGGCGTGTAGTCGGGAAAGGACTGATCGAGTTTCTCTTTGATCGCTTCACCGTCACAGCTTCCCAGATCACCCAGATCCGGCCAGGCCAAGATCAGGGCCTTTTGTTCCAGCATAGACGACATGAGATCCTTCCCGTTCTGTAAGGGACGAAAGCTCCAAACTGCATGATTCATGTTATTCCCTCCTCTGTTTATGTAAACGCTTAGCGGTTGATCGCGCGACCGATTCGACAAATTATGCCATTCAAAAAATCGTTTTTCGCAATACCTGTCAATAGTATATTATCATATTTGGTCTTCCCTTTACTAGCCTCAATTGTATGAATATCGAAATTTTCTCCATCTTTTTTCATGTGCGCCACGCTCTCCTTTGCTTTCGTGATCCACTATGCATCATTCTCGCATCTCCACTTC
The DNA here is from genome assembly GCA_031553675.1 of Eubacteriales bacterium. Lineage (GTDB taxonomy): Bacteria > Bacillota > Clostridia > Christensenellales > CALWSW01 > JAVBLF01. Next base: position 8,329 of record JAVBLF010000086.1, read on the forward strand.
GTTCTTGCTGGTTCATACCGCATTCGCTGGATACGAAAAAGCATACTTACTGTTTGCTTGTTTCAGAATCGAACCCGGTGCGAAAGCGGCCATGGCGCAAATTCTTGGCACATTCGAGAATTTGAACTGCTTGTATTTGGAAATATTGCTATTATAAGTTAATTAAGCTTGCGCGATATGGATCGACGGTCGATCTGCGCGTCGAAGCGAACCTTTAAAAAAAATGATTCGCGTGCTATAATATCGTATATTCGCAAAGCCGTCGAAACGCTCTGCTACGAAGGAGGCGATCGCCACGCGTGACGCTCGTCAACGTTCGATCCACTATCTGCGCGTATCGGTCACCGATCGCTGCAACCTCAGATGTCAGTATTGCATGCCCCCCGAGGGCGTTCCCAAAAAGCAGCACTGCGACATCCTCCGGCTGGAGGACTTCGCGCGCATCATCCGGGCCGCCGCCAAGCTGGGCGTGGACAAGCTGCGCTTTACCGGCGGTGAGCCGCTGCTGCGCGCCAACCTCCCCTGGCTGATCGAAGCGTCCGCCGCGCTCGAAGGCATACGCGACATCGCATTGACGACAAACGGCATCCTCCTGGCGGCGATGGCGCGCACCCTGAAGGACGCCGGTTTGACCCGCGTCAACGTCAGCCTCGACACCCTGCGACCCGATCGCTACGAGCAGATCACGCGGGGCGGCCACTTGCAGGCAGCGCTCGACGGCTTGGCCGCCGCACGCGACGCCGGGCTTGGCCCCATCAAGGTCAACGTCGTGCTCGTCGGGGGCCTGAACGATGACGAAATCGAGGATCTTGCCGCCCTCAGCGCGACAGGCATCGCCGACGAAGTCCGCTTTATCGAGCTCATGCCGATCGGCCAGGCGGCGGCCTGGTCCGCAGCGCGCTTTGTCAGCAACGACATCGTGCGCGAACGCTTGCAGTTGATCCCCCTCCCCCATCACAACCCCGAGGACGCTGCCGTCCTGTATGCCCTGCCCGGCGGTGGCGTCGTCGGCCTGATCGACCCGATGAGCCACCGGTTTTGCGGCGCATGCAGCCGCCTCCGACTGACCGCCGACGGCAAGCTCAAGCCTTGCCTGCTCAGCGACGAGGAGATCGACCTCGCCGAAGCGCTCGCCGCGCCCGACGACGCGCCGCTCACCGCCGCAATCGAAGCGACCATACGCCACAAGGGCCGTGGACCGCTCGGCCATGACCGCGCCGATGCGCCCATCGCGCGCGACATGTTCCGCATCGGAGGATGATGCGTCGTCCTCTATGCAGCAATCGATTTATTGTCCGGCAATACGGACAACCAGGGAGGATTCCCGCTTGGAATTGACACACATCGACGCCAAGGGGCGCGCCAAGATGGTCGACGTCGGCAACAAGGACAGCACCGACCGCGTCGCGATCGCCGAAGGGCAAGTCGTGATGCGGCGCAGCACCTGGGAAATGATCCGAGATGGCCGCGCCAAAAAGGGCGATGTGCTGGGCGTCGCGCAGGTGGCTGGTATCATGGCCGCCAAGAAGACATCCGAACTCATTCCGATGTGCCACGCGATCTGGATCAGTGGCATCTCGATGGATTTTTTGGAGCCAGACCTGGGCGACGGCCAGGCCGACACGATCGCGCTCGGCATCCGCGCGCGCGTCCATTGTCAAGGGCAGACCGGCGTCGAGATGGAAGCGCTAACCGCCGTGTCAATAGCGGCGCTAACCGTTTACGACATGTGCAAGGCCGTCGACCGCGGTATGCGCATCGAAGCCATCCGCCTCGTCGAAAAAACGGGCGGCAAAAGCGGTCACTTCCGCGCCGATTAGACCCGTCCGGAAAC
>JAVBLF010000107.1:0-14317 GCA_031553675.1 Eubacteriales bacterium
CACGATCGTGTCCGATACGGGCGCCTTCGCCTCGTTGGGTGGGCCGGTGCTCCAACGCGCCTGCACACATGCGGCGGGCCCGTACAACTTCCAGAACATCGACATCGACGGCAAGGCCGTCTACACGAACAACCCTCCCGCAGGCGCATTCCGCGGTTTCGGCGTCACCCAGTCGAGCTTTGCCATGGAGTGCACACTCAACCTGCTCGCCGAAAAGGTGGGGATCTCGGCCTGGGACATCCGCTACAAAAACGCCGTACGCCCCGGCCAGGTGCTGCCCAACGGCCAGATCGTCGACGATTCGACGGCCGTCGTCGAGTGCCTGGAGGCGGTGAAAGACGTCTTCGAAGCGCACCCCTTCGCGGGCATCGCGTCGAGCTTCAAAAACGCGGGCGTCGGCGTAGGAATCCCCGACATCAGCCGCTGCCTGATCTCGGTCGAAGACGGCAAAGCGCACATCCGCACCTCAGCCGCCTGCATCGGCCAGGGCATGGGCACGGTGACGACGCAGATCCTCTGCACGGCGACCGGCCTGACGCCCGACCGCGTGATCGTCGAGCCGCCGGATACCATCCGCACGCCCGACGCCGGCACGACGACGGCCTCCCGCCAGACCGTTTTTACGGGCGAATCCTGCAAGCGGGCCGCCCTCAAACTCAAAGAGGCCCTCGACGTCGGCCAAACGCTGGCCGATCTCGAAGGTAGGGAGTTTTACGGCGAGTACGGCTCGGAGACTGATCCGATGGGCAGCGATAAGAAAAACCCCGTCAGCCACGTCGCTTACGGCTACGCATGCCAGGTCGTCATACTCGACGAGACGGGCCAAGTGCAAAAAGTCGTCGCGGCCTACGACCTGGGACGCGTCGTGAACCCCCGTTCCGCGCAAGGCCAGATCGAGGGCGGCATCGCGATGGGCCTCGGCTACGCGCTGACCGAGCGCTTCCCGACCGAAAAGGGCCTGCCGAAGGTGAAGTATGGCACCCTCGGCCTGTGGCGCTCGACCGACATGCCCGAGATGGAAGTTCGCCTCGTCGAGCGCGACTTCGAGGAAGAACCCGCTTTTGGCGCCAAGGGCGTCGGCGAGCTCGCCACCATCCCAACGGCTCCGGCGGCGCAGCATGCCTACTATCGCCTCGACGGGAAATTCCGCACGAGTCTGCCGCTGGAAGATACGTTCTACAACAAAAAGAAGTAACGCTTTTTTCGCTTTTTTGAAAAAAAGCGAGCAAAAAACTTTCATGCACCTGCGGTGCCCTCGGGATGGATGCCACGATCATGGCATCCATCCCGTCGGGGGCGTCGACAGATTTCCATTGCCGAAAACGGTTAAGACTTGTTTTGACAGAGAAAGCATCGAACCAAGATGGGTTGTTGATATATAGGGATTTTCAAGGGCCCTTGGCCCTTGAATCGGGGGATTGGGGGATGAAATCCCCCAAACGAGGTGATTGTGATGAAAAGCACTGTGATCCGAAATGCCAAGGTTGTGAATGCGGACGGAAGGTGGAGCGGCGAGATCCGGATCGAGGGCGGCGTGATCGCGGCAATGGGGCCAAACGTCGCGTCGGAGGGGTGTGAGATCGTCGATGCCGCGGGGAAGTTCGTCTTGCCGGGCGGCGTCGATGTGCACACGCACTTCGACCTCGACCTAGGCGCGTTCCGTGCGTCGGACAGCTTTTTCACGGGTTCACGCGCGGCGGCCTGCGGCGGTACGACGACGATCGTCGATCACATGGGCTTTGGGCCGGATGGCTGCGCGCTGAAGCATCAGGTGGATGTGTACCACGGCTTGGCGGACGGAAACTGCTGTGTGGATTATAGTTTTCACGGGGTACTGCAACACGTCAATGACGCGATCCTGCGCGAGATGGGCGATCTGATCGGCGAGGGGATCGTCAGCTACAAGGCGTATTTGACCTACGCAAAAAAGCTCGGCGACGAAGATGTGTTCCGCGTGATGCGGCGCTGCGCCGAGCTGGGTATTTTGTTAACGGTGCATTGTGAGAACGACGGGTCGATCGCGGCCCTGCGAGCGGAATTCGCGCAAGAGAATTGTGTCGAGCCGCGTTACCATCCGCTGAGTCGGCCCGCGTTGGCCGAGGCAGAGGCGGTGAACCGCATGCTGCTTCTGGCGCAAATGGCAGGCGACGCGCCGCTTTACATCGTCCATACGTCGAGCAAAGAGAGCGCGTTTTACCAGCGCCGCGCGCGCGAATACGGACAGCGGAACGCATTTTTTGAAACCTGTCCGCAGTACCTTTTTTTGGACGACAGCAGGTATGGGCTGCCGGGACACGAGGGGCTGAACTACGTCATGAGCCCGCCGCTTCGAAAGGGAGAGGATCAGGAGGCGCTGATCGAGGCGCTGCGGGGCGGTTGGATGGACGTCGTTGCGACCGATCATTGCCCCTTCTTTTCCGAAACGAAGGTGAGCTTTGGCGGTGAGAATTTCGCGAACTGTCCCGGGGGCGCGCCGGGCGTCGAGGCGCGCATGCCGCTCATGATCGGTCTGGCGTCCAAGGGCGCTTTGACCTGGGAGCGCGTTGTCGAAGTCTGCTGTGACGTGCCCGCGCGTCTCATGGGCCTGGCACCGCGCAAAGGGCGCGTTGCGGTGGGAAGTGACGCCGATTTGGTGATCGTCGATCCGGAGGTCGAGTACACATTGAAAAAGGACATGCTGCACGAAAACGTCGATTACACGCCTTATGAGGGGATGCGGCTTAAAGGGCGCATCGAGCGGACGATGCTTCGAGGGGAGACGGTCGCGCTCCAGGGCGCATTCGTCGGCAGGCAGGGGCAGGGGCGCTACCAGGTGCGGAGCCTGCCGGATTTGCGTCATGCGTAGGTTTGATAAGCCTCTCACCGAGGACATCGTCGTCGTCCGCGGCGCAGGCGACATCGCGACCGGTGTGATTCAGAAGTTCGTGCGTGCGGGCATGCGCGTCGTCGCGATCGAAACGGCAAAACCGACCACCGTTCGGCGCACGGTGGCGCTGAGCGAGGCTGTATACGATGGTGCGGCTTCGGTCGAAGACTTGCGCGCATGCTTGGTGGAAAGCGCCGATCGCTTCGAAGAGGTTTGGCGCGACGGAGGGATCCCGATCCTGATCGATCCGGCGTGCGAACAATTGCGGGCGATCGCGCCCGATGGTGTGATCGACGCCATCCTCGCCAAGCGGAACCTCGGCTTGCACAGCGGCGTCGCGCCGATCGTCGTGGCGCTGGGGCCGGGCTTTCAAGCGCCTGTGGACGCGCATGCCGTCATCGAGACGATGCGCGGCCATGCGTTGGGGCGGGTGTACTTCACGGGTGGCGCGCTGCCCAACACCGGCATTCCCGGTGTGATCGGCGGGCGAGGGGCTGAGCGGGTTTTGCGCGCGCCGGCGGACGGCGTCGTCTCGCATGCCAGGCGCATTGGTGATCGCGTGTCGGCGGGAGAAGTGGTCTTTGCCGTCGGCGGCGTCGAGGTGCGCGCAGCCTTCGACGGCATACTGCGCGGGCTCATTCACGAAGGGCTCACGGTGGCTTCCGGCCTGAAGTGCGGCGACATCGATCCGAGGTCGGACACGGATTGTAACACGATCTCCGACAAAGCGCGCAGCGTTGGCGGCGCAGCCCTGGAAGCATACTTGGCGCTTCGCGCGCGCCTGAGATAAACGCAAAAAAAGTGGCCACGCGCTGGCTACTTTTTTTTGTCGTCAGTGGGCGGGGCTAACGCGTACTTTGCGTTGGGTGCTGTATGCGGCGGAAAGGGGACGAAGCGCGAAACGACCGTTGACAAGCGACTAAGCGCCCTGCATGATGGCACTCAAGGCGCCGATAAAGTCGCGGTTGCTGGGGCGTTTGCGGTAGATCAGGCCGCGATCGGGCAGGCTGAAGAAGCGATCAAAGGTCGGTTCGTCCAGCCGATCCCAAGTCACCTTGATCGCATGGCGGAGCGCGCGTTCGACGCGGGAGGGTGTCGTCACGAACTGTTCAGCCAGGCGCGGGTAGAGAATGGTCGTGATCGTTTGCAAGACGTGGGGCTCTTCCATCGAAAGGATGATGGCGGAGCGCAGGTAGTCATAGCCGCGCACCTGCACCGGCACGCCGAGCTCGAGCAGCAGCGTTGACACGCGGCTGGGGCGGGACGTACAAACGGCGCGGATCGCGTTGACGAGTGTGTCGGTCTCGAAAGGTTTGGGGAGGTAATGGTGGACGCCGAGTTTTATGGTTTCCTGTTGGGTGTGGGAGTTCGTAAAACAGGAGATCACGAAAATGATCGGCGATTTGCTTAGTTTGAGTTGCTGCAACTTGCGCAGCAGCGTAAGACCATCACAGGTGGGCATCACGATATCGAGCACCAGGACGTCGGGTAAAGTGGAGCAGATCTGGTATAAAGCGTCGGCACCATTGTCGACGAAGCCCGCGAGTTCGAAATCGGGAAGTTGTTCAAATGTGGCAGCCAGAGAACTGCACAGTGCGCTGTTGTCGTCGGCAATCAGCACAGAAATCGTTTGTTGCACAAAATCACCCCAATGCAAATGAGAAGTATGCGCGTGCTTGGATCTGCTTCCAATAACATTAACATTCGTCTACACAATAATCAACCGAATAAAGCGAAATTTCGCATGCTATTTTTTGTCGAAAGCGGGTATTGCAATGAAGCAAATTGCACGATACATCCAAAATCCGACAGTGATCGTCCAGAGTGTGGGGGTCGCAATTTTGGCGATCTGCAAAAGAAAGACGATAATGAGCAAAAAGGAGTAATAAAAAAAACGGAAGCGATCGTGACGCAATGCCTGCTGCCAAGGGAAAGCATATTTTGGCTTCGATGTGTGCTCGATGCTGCGCGGCAGGACGAAAGCAAAAAAAAGCGTGGCAACGGCGGAAGGGATCGCTGCGGCGGGCAGGAAAAGAAGGGGCAAACAGGTGTACTTCATCGTGCACAGTGCGAGGTAGGTGGCGACATTTTCACGCCCGCGAACGACGTTGTGCAGCGCGAAGCAAACGGACAACAGGATCAAGGCGCAACAGAAAGGGCGAAGCGTCATGCCGAACGCCGCCAACGCTGCGAGGCATGTGATGAGCACCGCCAAGCGCGCTGCCATCAAAGCGGGTGCGCGATCGCAGACGATCGCGTATTGCGAGCGGGGCAGGCGGATGGTCGGATTGCGTTCCTGCCGTGCTGTGTAGACGTCGTTTTGCAGGTAGCCGATCTCGTAGAGGCTGTATTGCGCCGTCATGCCGAGAAGGAAGAGTAGGGTGAAACGCGCGAAACCGTGAAAAGCTTCGAAGACCGTTTGGCCCGACCAGCAGACGAAGCCGATCGGCAACACAAAAATGAGCCCGAACGATAGCTTGTCGTGCGGGCGCGGCGCGCGCGTCGCGAAACCGTAGCTGTAAGGGAGGAGGTAGGGCAAGAGCTACTCCATACCTTTCAGGCGGATCGGCGCAGGCCCGAATTGCCGCAGCCACCAGCCGAGTTTGTCCTGGGAGGTGAAGATCAGCCTTTCGTCGGCCATGCGGAGGAGCCGGACGTCGTTGGGGTTGTCCGTGCAAACGAAGAGGCGCTCATAGGGTTCGAAGGAGGGCATGAGGCGGTCTTTTGCGGCGTTCGTGTACTGCCAGACCCGACCAAAATCAAAGGGGGCACCGATATACGCGTCGGCTTCGACGGCATCAGAAACGGCGCGGACGACGCAATCAGGTGCGCCGGAGAGGAGCGCGATCCGCCAACCTTCGACGCGGAGGGATTCCAGCGCTTCAAAAGCGTCACGACGGCGCATCTCGGGTAGTTTGTCGCGCACGAAACGTCGGGCGCGATCGTCGCGCACCGATGCTGGAAGGGCTTCTAGTGCTTTGAAATAGCGGCGACGACGGATTTGTCGGCGGGGAAGGAGGGCATCGAGCGCCTTCACGGTTGCAGTGTCGGCGACTTGGTAAGCCGCCTCGCATTCGGGCTGCAAGCGCGTGAACGCGAAGAGCAGGTTGCCCGTGTAGAGCGTGCCGCAGAGGTCGAAGACGGCGAGGTCGCGTCTCTTCATCGTGCCTTCCCTCCCAGCAACGATTGCAGGCCGTAGAGGAGTGGTTCGGCGGTGTGGCTAAGCAGCGCGACGGCGGCGGCTTGACGGGTGGAAAAGTAGCGCCGCGCGTAAATCGAGCGGCTCTTACGCGAATGCCGACGGCTGAAACGGCGATCGGCATCGGCGCACACGCCGCCCACATGGGACGCGGCGATCCCGGCGTGATAAAAGCAGGTCCAACCCACCATCCGCATGCGCTGGGCGAGGTCGATCTCTTCGTAGTAGAGAAAAAAGCGCTCGTCAAAGCCGCCGACTGCCTGAAACGCGGTCCGCCGGACGAGAAAAAACGCGCCGATCACGGCGTCGGACAAGCCGCTTTCGTCTTGAGGCGGGTCGAAGTGGTCGGGAAATTGGCGGGGAAAGAGCGCGTGCAGGCCGAGCCCCTTCGCGATCATGGTGCGCGGTGTCGGAAAGCGCATGCGGGAGGGGCGGGGCTGTCCGTTTTCGTGCAGACGCGCGCCGACGATCCCGACGCCGCGTTGGGCCTCCAGGGTCGAAACGGACATTTCGAGCGCGTCGTTGGGGACTGCGGCGTCTGGGTTCAAAAACAAGACGGCGGGCGAATGGCCCATCGCGGCGCCGAGGTTGCAGGCGGTGCCAAAGCCGAGGTTGACGCCCATCCGCCGGACGATGAGCGGCAGGCCATAAGCGAATAAGCCGTCTGCCGAGCCGTCGCGCGAATCGTTGTCGATGGCGACGACCCGCGCGATTCGGTGCTTTCGCATCCGAGAGGCGGCGATCGAAGCCAAGCAGCGGCGCAGGTGTTCGCCACTGTTGCGGTTGACGATGACGATGTCGAGATCCAAGGTGGCCCTCCCGATCGAAAATGATTGCGGATCTGTATACGTACAATGCTATAATAGAAAACGGGACTTTTGATTAATCTGGCCGGATGAACGCGATATTATGCCTGCAATGAGAGGGAGGATTCGCGATGAAATTTACGAATTTGCGTTTTAGCGTGCCGCCGATCGACGGCGCGCGCTATGAAGAAGCCCAAGCCCGGCAGCATCAGCTCGCCAAACCCTTTGGAGCGCTGGGGCGCTTGGAACTGCTCAGCGCGCAGGTTGCGGGCGTGACGGGTGAGCTCTTCCCCAGCCTGGCAAAAGCGATGGTCGTCTTTTGTGCCGACAACGGCGTGTTCGAGGAAGGCGTCACGCCGATCGGACAGGATGTGACCATGCTACAGGCGACGAACATGACGATGGGAAAGGCGGGCATTGGTGTCTTGAGCGCCCATGCCGGCGCCAAGCTCATGGTGGTCGACGTCGGCATGGTGCAGGACAGCCCGAGCGTAGCGGTGATCGTGCGCAAGATCCGGCGCGGCACGTCCAACATCGCAAAAGGCCCCGCCATGAGCGAAGCAGAATGCGAACGCGCCTTTGCGATCGGAGCGGAAATGGCGGAGAAATGCCGCGACCAGGGCTTTCGCCTCGTCGGCGCGGGGGAGATGGGCGTCGGCAACACGACGACGTCGAGCGCCATCCTCAGCGCGCTGACCGGCCTGCCGCCCGAGAAGATCACGGGCAAGGGGGCCGGACTGACCGACGAAGCCTATGCCAACAAAATCGGCGTGATCGCGCGCGCGATCGAGGCGAATGGCGTGGCTTACGATGGCACGGAAATCGACGCGGAACGCGCGATCGAGATCGTCCGGCGGGTTGGAGGTTTCGACATCGCGGCGATGGCGGGCTTTTACCTGCGTGCGGCCGAATTGCGCATGCTGCCTGTCGTGGACGGTTTCATTGCGACGGCGGCGGCCCTCGTTGCGGCGCAGATCGAGCCCAACGTCAGCGCGTATTTCGTGCTGTCTCACCGCAGCGCCGAGCCCGGCTACGACGCCGCTGCCGAGATGCTGCGGCAAAAGCCGCTCTTCGATCTCGACATGCGTCTGGGCGAGGGAACGGGCTGCCCGCTGGCGTTCCAGGTCATCGAGGCGGCGGCGCGCGTGTTGCGCGACATGGCGACATTCGACGAATGCTTTATCGACGATTCGGTGGTCGTGGACAATTGGGAGGACGAAAACGAGTCGGAGGCATGACGTTGCGTGTCCGACTTCGCTTTGCGCATGCGAAATAGGGGCGACGTGGAATGTGCAAAATGTATATGGAGGCAAAAGAGAATAATCTGATATTGATATGTTCGAATATGGAAGGGCAAAAGGAGCCGAGCACCTCTGTTTCGATGCTCAAGCTCAGGGATATCGCGAAAGCCGGATGTCGGCACCATGGGAACTGAGGGATAATTACGTGCCCTGTGTGTTCATGCGCGCGTCAAGCTGCCTCGCGTGATTTCGATTCGGCCGGGGCGCTAGCGCTCCTGGTTTTCGATCATGGCGACCACACTGTCGATCCAGCGCATGCACATCTCGTAGTAGGACTGCCCGAACAGCATTGTCGCCTGCCAGTAGAGCGCGCGGTTGGGTTTGATCTCGACGGACTGAACGGCGAATTCCTTTTCAATGTTGGCCGCGCGCAGACGCCGCAGCTCGTCCTCGTACTTTTGCCGCAGACGCTTCAGGTCGGCCAGGTTCCATTCGAAAGACAGATCGCTCGAAAAGAAGGTCTTGAGCATGATCGGAAACTTGCTCGAAAGCGGTTCGTCGGCTTTCGGGACGCTCAGCCAGCGGGTCAGTTCCTGGCGGCCTTCATCGGTCAAGCGAAATAGCTTTTTGTTGGGGTGGTCTTGCTGAACGATCGTCCGCGACTGTACCCAGCCTGCCTTTTCCAGCGTCGTCAATTCGCGGTAGATTTGGCTGATCTGCGCCGGCCAAAAAAATGCGAGCGAATCGGCAAAGATTCGATTGAGCTCGTAACCGCTAAATTCGTGGTAGCTGAGCAAGCCGAGTATGCCGTGCTTGAGTGACATGCTGTCCACTCACCTCTTTCTATGTAGAATGTCCTATATGTAGAAAATCACAATTCGAGAACTCTGTCAAGAGGCATTTGTATCAGCGGTGCACGATTTGTAGCATAGACAATGAGTAAAATGGAAAGAATATCCCTAAATTAGGCGCTTATGGGAGCAGGGCTCCCTCTTCCGCAATTTTCAGAAAAATGGAGCGGAGAGGCGCAACATTCAAGAACTGTAAAATTGGAATGCATAGTAAGAACATGTGCGGATATCGCATAAGGGGGAGTATCGCAAATTGGAACACCGCATTCATGGAAAGTGCGAAGGGATCCGACAGAGTCTTTTGACGCGCATGGAATCGTTGTACGATTGCACAGCGGGACGCGATCGTTTTGCGGCGCCGGAGCTTTTGACGGCGCTGGCCGACTACACCGAACAGATCGGGCGCGAGATCTCGGTCTACATCGATCGGAGCGGCGCGATCCGCGACGTGAGCATCGGCGACGCCGACAGCGCCGAGCTGCCCGCCATGCGTCTGCTGCGCAATGAAAGGCGGCTCGCGGGCGTTCGCTGCCTGCACACCCACCCGAACGGCAATCCGCACCTGAGCGAACCCGATCTCGGCGCGCTTGAGCGGGGCAAACTCGACGCGATGGCGGCGCTTGGCGTGAGAGACGGACTGCCGACCGGCCTCTGCTGCGCGGTGCTCACCGGGGCAAGCGAGGGCGGGCGTTTGGCGCATCGCCTCTTTGGGCCGGTGCCGGTCTACGCGATCGACCACGCCGTTTGGTTGGAAGCGATCGCCGAGGCGGACGGAGCGCTGCGCGGCGACGCGGTCGAGGTGGTCGAAAGCGGGCGGGAACGCGCGTTTTTGGTGGGGGTCGAGACGGGGAACGAGCGCTACGATTCGCTGCAAGAGCTGGCCGAGCTGGCCGACACCGCCGGCGCGGACGTCGTCGGACGCGAAAGCCAACGCCGTAACACGCCGGACAATGCCTTTTACATCGGCCGCGGCAAAGCCGAAGAACTCGTCAAAGTGGCGACGGCGCAAAACGTGGGGCTCTTCATCTTCGACGACGAGCTGTCGGCGGTGCAGATCCGCAACCTCGAACAGCTCCTCGGTGCGCGCGTGATCGACCGGACGGCGCTGATACTCGACATCTTCGCGGGGCGTGCGACCTCGCGCGAAGGCAAGCTGCAAGTCGAACTCGCCCAGCTCAAATACCGCCTGCCTCGCCTGATCGGACAGGGGCAGACCCTTTCGCGTCTGGGGGGCGGCATTGGGACGCGCGGCCCGGGCGAAAAAAAGCTCGAAACGGATCGCCGCCGCATCCGCCGCCAGATTTACGAGCTCGAATGCGAGATCGACAAGATGGCCAAGCAGCGCGCGCTCCGGCGGACGAGGCGCGAAAAGAATGACGAATCCGTCGTCGCGCTCGTCGGCTACACGAACGCCGGCAAATCGACGCTGCTCAACGCGCTGTCGGGCAGCGATGTGCTCGCCGAGGACAAGCTCTTCGCGACGCTTGACCCGGTGACGCGTCAGGTCGCGCTGCCGAACAGCGGGCAAGCCCTTTTTACCGACACGGTCGGCTTCATCGACAAACTGCCCCACGACCTCGTCAAGGCCTTTCGCTCGACGCTCGAAGAGACGCTCGAAGCCGACATCATCCTCCACGTCATCGATGCCGCTTCCCCCAACGCCATCGAACAGGCGCGCGTCGTCGAGACGGTGCTGGACGAGCTCGGCGTCAAGGACAGCCCGATCATCAAGGTCTACAACAAATCGGACGCCCTTGGCGGGGAAGCCGAACTGCACGAAGCGGGTAGTTTGACGATCAGCGCGCTGACAGGAGAGGGTTTGACAGAGCTTCTCGAACGCGTCGAACGAGAACTCGACGACGGACGGCGCGAGGCCACGTTTGCCATCCCCTACCACCGCGGCGACGTCGCCGCCTACCTCCGCCGCGCTGCCCGCATTTTGGACGAAGCGCACGAAGAACAGGGGTGGGCGCTTCGCGTTTCGGCAGATGCCGCCACCCTCGGCGCGGCGACGAAGATGCTGGGGGAGAATGCGTAGCTGTGCAAACAAAAAAGTGCTCTGAGAGCACTTTTTGTTTGCGTTTAGCTATTGGCGATGTTCGACAGGTAGCTCCAAGTCACAGGTCCGACGACGCCGTCGGTCGTGAGGCCGAAGCGGCGCTGAAAGGCACTGACGGCGGCTTTTGTGCCGGGTCCGTACACACCGTCCTCGCTGACCTGAGGGAGGGAGGGGAATTTCGCGGCGGCGCGGTTCAGATAGTGCTGGAGGGTGCGGACGCTCTCGCCGCGTGTGCCTTCGCTGAGGGGGGCGCCAGGGTAGGGGGCAGACTGTGCTGCGAGTGATTGCGCGAGCGAGGCCATTTCGTTCCAGGTTGCCGGTCCGACGACGCCATCGGGCGTCAGGCCGAACTGCCGCTGAAAGGCGAGGATGGCGGCCTTGGTGTCGGGCCCGAAAACGCCGTCCTCCGAGACATGCGGTATAGATGGGAAGGACGCTGCGACGGCGTTGATCATGTGTTGCAGCGCCTGAACGCTCTCGCCGCGCGCGCCTTCGCGTAGGGGAGTGCCGGGGTAAGCGGGGGCGGGGGAGGATGGAGGCGGAGTGGGGGCGGGTGTCGGGGCAGGTGGGGTTACGGTCGCGATCGCGTTGTAGGCTTCGTAGAGTTTTTGCCAGGTTGCCGGACCGACGACGCCATCGCGCGTCAAACCAAATTTCTGCTGAAAGGCCAGAACGGCAGCTTTGGTCGAGGCGTCAAACACGCTGGTCTGCGAGACGTTGGGTACGGGTGGATAGAATGCCGAGATGCTGTCGAGGATGAATTGCAACTCCAGCACGTCGCTGCCCCGTGAACCTTCTTTGAGTACGACGGTGGGCGGCGTGGTCCCGATGCCCATGCGTTCGCCCTCGCTGTCGAGCGCCGAGAGATGCCGGACGCTTGCGTTGATCTGCATGATCTTGTTCCAGGTCGCTCGCCCGACGATGCCGTCCGCCGTCAGGTTGAAGATCTGCTGGAACGACGTCACGGCGGCTTGGGTGGCCGCGCCAAATGTTCCGTTCGGATTGGCGATGACCGGGATGAGCGGGTAGTTGACGCGGATGCGATTCAGGCGGTTTTGCACGTCGCGCACGGCGGGCCCGCTGCTGCCCAGGGTGAGCGGTGTGCCGGGATAGCTTTCGTAGCTCGATTGGACGTTGTTCGTCGTTACGAGCTCGACGTCGGGCGGGAAGTAGCTTCTGAGGATCTCGATCGCGCTTTTGCCCTGCTTGGCGAGATCGACGCTGCCCCACTGCGAAAGGCCGGCGCAGGTCGTGGTCGTGCCGTTACAAAATGAGGCGAAAAAGGGCTCTCGGTAGCCCTTTCGACGTATGTAGGTGTTGAATATGCGGTCCACGATCGTGCTGATCGTCGAGAAGATGTTGCGCCCTTCGACGAAGAATTGGTCGTAGGCCGTCGAGTTCGTGATCGTGTATTCGTAGCCGCGGATGGGATACCACTCGGTGTAGACGCGGTTGAGCACGAAACTGATTTGGCAGTAGATGTTCGCTTCGAGCGCGGCGAGCGGCCAGGTCGGGTAGATTTCGCTCGACGCGACGTTCTTGATATAGTCGATGAAGGGGACGCGGATGTTGCGGGCAACGGTGCTGGGCGCGCCGAGGTGGACGACGACGGTTTCCGGTATGACGACCTGGCTGGTCGTCGCCGGGGCCTGCACAGGGATGGCATGCGCCGCGAAGACGGTCTGTGCGGGTGGATGACTCGGGACGGAGGGTTCCATTGCGACGGCCAGCACTGACGTCTCGCCGTCGAAGATCTGCACCTCTCGGTTGTAGATCGGCGCAAAGCCGTCCGCGGTGACGTCGATCAGGTACTCGGCGTAGGGGAGGATCGCGCTGTTGGGGTTGAGGGACAGATTGCGATCGGGCGCATTGAGCGACAGGGTTTCGCTCGCACCGTTTGCGTTTGTCGTGGTTTGCCGGACGATCCGGCCGGCTGTGTCGCGCACGGATATCGACGCGCTCGTAACGGGCAACGACTCTTGGCCGGTCGTGACATCGACGCGGAGAGTTCCGTTTGCCATGGTATCGCCTCCCAAAAATAGCATGATACTCCATCGTATTCGCCGGTGGAGAAGGGGTGACGGCGTTCGCGCACTTTCCAGGCCTTGTGGGATATGATAAAATATCGGTAAAGGATAGGAATGATGAAGGAAACCTGCCCCGAACTGGGAGGGAGCAAGCATGGATCTCTGTTACGCTGTCATCGACGTCGGCACCAATACCAGCCGTCTCATGCTGGCCGACGACAACGGACGGCCCTTTGAAAAACGCGTGATCCCGACGCGGATCGGCGACGAATTGCAGGCGACAAAGCGCTTGAGCGAAGCCGGTATGCGCCGGACGATCGAGGCGCTCGACAACTTCAAGGCGATCGCCGATCACGCCAAGGCAAAAGCGACCTACGCCTTTGCGACGAGCGCCGTCCGCGACGCAGACAACCGCGCGGAATTTTTGCAGCGCTGTCAAGAAGAACTCGGGATTGTACTGGACGTCGTCAGCGGCGAAGAAGAGGCGCAACTCGCGTTTCGCGGCGCCGTTCCGTCGGGCACGCCGGCGCGTATCGTCGACATCGGCGGCGGCAGCACCGAGCTGTCGGCGGGGAAGGACGGGCAGATTCGGCTGGTCGGCAGTGTGCCTTTTGGCGCGGTGCGGGCGGCCGCGCGCTACACCGACGGCAGCGAAGGGCACATCCAGGCCAGGCGCGACTTCCGCGCGACCGACTGCGCCGTCTGGGAACGCGGCAAAAACGGCGAGGCACAGTTTTCCGTCGGCACGGCGAAGACCCTCCTCCAGCAGCTCAAACGCTGCGACGGACCGCTCTACGGCGTGGGCGGCACGATCACGTCGATCGCGGCGCTGGCGGTGGGCCTGCGCGACCACTACGACGCCAAACGCGTACACGGCTACGCGCTCACCCACGCGGCGGCGCGTAAAGTCTTGCAAGAGCTGGGCGCCCTCGGACGCGCCAACCGCGAACGCATCCCCGTGCTCAAAGGCCGCGCGGACATCATTTGCTTTGGCGGCGCGATCCTGCTCGAATGCATGGATGCCGCGGGCGCGACCGACCTGATCGTCAGCGACAGCGACAACATGGAGGGCTATTTGCTCGGCAAACTCGCCGAAAGCGCGCCCGCATAGACCTCGATGTTTTTGCCACGGCAGCAAATGCGCGGGCGGTTGTCGACGCCAATCAAGGGTTACAAGCCGCAAGCGCAATGCGTCAAGGGGCAGTTCTGTCGCTGCGGGCGATTACCAATCGCCCGCTTACTTCGCGACATTGACATTGTCCCTTGCA
>JAVBLF010000072.1:0-51624 GCA_031553675.1 Eubacteriales bacterium
ACATTTCAAAATATGCAGCAGCAGATCCAACAGCAATACCAGCAGCGAATGGCGCAGATCCAACAGCAGTACCCGCAGCTCCAACAAAGTGCCTACGCCCAACCGATACAGCAACCGCAGCAACAGAACGTCGCGCAGAACGCTATGCGGTGTATCGCCGTGACTTCGGTCGAAGAAGCGAAAGCATACATCGCTGATCCAATGGGCGGCGTTGCGATGTTCTACAACGCCGGCGGCGGGTGCTTCTACACGAAACAGATAGGGCTCGACGGATTGCCGATTTTTAACACTTACACGCTGCAAGCACAGCCAGAGCAACAACGGCTAACGCCTGAAATGCAGGCCATGCAACAGATTTGGCAGGGCATCTCGGAAGTAAAGGAGCTAATACAGAATGGATCCCACACAAATGCTGCTCAGCCAGCTAATGACACCCCAGCTCAGTCAGCTGATGCAACAAGCAAGGCAGGCTCAAAATCCAATGCTGTTTCTGCAGCAGCAAATGGGAAATAACCCCAACTATCAAAGGGCGATGCAAATGCTGAGCGGGAAAAGCCCGGAGCAAATGCAACAAACGGTATTCAATCTCGCAAAAGAAATGGGATTCCAGATATAAAAAAGAGCTACGCAATCCAGTTTGGCGACGGGGCTTGCGTAGCTCAAGGGCGGGCAGTTTTTGTGCTGCCACGCCTTAAGAATAGCGGCTTCACGCAGTAATTGCAAGTGAGTGCACGCACTTGTGTTATAAAAGACACTTCTTAAGGAGGACTATTCAATGGGTATGGAAACACTCGGGAACACAGGGATTGTCGCAGGCGGAATGGGCGCAGGCGTACAGCCCATGATCGACATTGGCGGCTGTCATCACGGCGGCTATGACAACGACGGCTTTGGCGGCGGACAGGGTATCTGGGCGATCTTGCTGCTGGCGCTTCTGGGACGTCGCGGCTTCGGTAGCGAGGGTGATTGTGTCGGTACTGGCGGAAACTGCATTGTTCCGAATCTGCTGAACGACAACAACAACAAGAACTTTCAGTCGCTGCAGGACAGCATCAACAACCAGGGCATCCTGAATTACCTCAACACATCGTTCCAAGGCCAGCTCGAAGCGACGCGCGACGCCGACAAGGCTATCTGCAAGTTGGATTCCGATGTACAGAACGGCTTTGGCCAGACGCGCCTCGATGCATGCAACGGCTTCGGTTTGACGAACCAGAACATCGCGGAGGCGAAATACCAGAACGTTCTGGAACTGCAGCGCGCAACTGCCATCACGAATAGCAACATCGCTGAAAACAAGTTCCAGTCCGCTCTCGAAACCGCTGCGATTCGCGCCCAGCTCGCCGAATGCTGCTGCGATCTCAAGACGCAAGGCATGGAGAACACCCAGCGCATTCTCGACAAGTTGTCCTGCAACGAGATTCAGGCACTGCGCGATCGCTTGGAAGACACCCGCTTGCAGCTCAGCCAGTGCGGCCAGAACGCAACGCTCATCAATGCGCTTCGCCCCACGCCGATTCCCGCTTATCCCGTTTGGAACGGGGCGCCCATTTTCACCCCGACGGTTAGCGCACAGAGCTTCTGCGGTGCGCCCGGCACGTCGTTCGGTCAGGGCAGCTGCGGTGGTTGCGGTATCCTCTAAGCAATCAGAACTTCCGCCGCGAGGCGTGACTTCCGGCATTTGCCGTGTATCAACGGGGCGGTGCTGCACAGCGGCATCGTCCTGCTTTTCGAAAGGAGAGACCAATGTCTACTTGCTGCTGCAAATATCTTCACGTAACCAGCATCGCTATCGCGGGCGCCAACCTCAATCTCACAATCGCCCCTGTGGCCTTGCGAAACAAAGATCGCAAAATCCTCTGCATCGGCACGCCTTTCCCGACAGTTCCCGTCGGCACGAATCCCGCAATTCAGGTGATCAACGGCGGCGTTACGCTTCCTGTTCAGGACTGCATCGGGAACCTGGTGCGCGCGTCAGACGTGGGATGCGATCGCTCTTGGCTGGTGGCTTTCGGTAATGACGCTACGCCCCATCTCACCGTGCTTCGCGGCGTGAAAAACCTCAAGCAGTGCAGATGCGGCGATGGCTACGTTCCGACAACTTCCATTGCTCCTCAAAGCACGGCCAAGCCCAAGGAATAGGAGGATCGATATGCACAAAGTTATCGACAACGTGAAGAAAGAACTCCACGTATTCGAAACAAAGGAAATCACACCCCAGAACATCGAATGGCTCTACAAGCTTTCGGAGATCTATTACCACCTCTGTGAGATCGAGTACGAAAGCGACAAGGACAACCCCAAGCGGGTTCCGATGGCTTAATCACAAAGGGCGCGAAAATGGTGGTCATGCGACGTTGCTCTATACCCCAATTTGCACCCCAATAGCAGCAAATAACGCCCGCTAATGCCCGCTAATTTTAACAAGTTAAAGCGTAGAAGCGAACAAAGCAAAGCCCACAGACTCACTATCTGTGGGCTTTACACGTGGTGGGAACAGTTGGGCTCGAACCAACGACCCCCTGCTTGTAAGGCAGATGCTCTCCCAGCTGAGCTATGCTCCCATGCTGCGCCTAAACAGTATAAAGGATGCGATCGCGACTGTCAAGCGCACATGCGGTTCATTCTCTCCTATTTCGTATTGGCCTTGGTCGTCGGGGTGCCTACGAATTCGACACCAGGGTCATCGACGAAACTGACGCTGTATTTGTAGCTGACGCCGTTTCGAACGATGATCGAGCTGTCTTTTCCCTTGGCTGCCAAGGTGTCGTCGTTTGTGTCCATCTTCTCGAAGATTCGCTTCAGTTCCCCGTTGTCCTCCTGCGACATTGTCACGATGACATTGAGCAGTACGTTGGCGAAGACCTCAGAATTCACCTGCTCGTCCTTGTCATCCCCAAAGCTGTCCTTGAGCACGATTTTTTTCACATAGCCGTCAGCCGTCGAAAACACCTGGAGCTTGACAGACTGCGTAAACGATACCACGAAACTACCGTCGTTCTTGTAATTTGTGATCTGGAACGGTTCTTTAGCCGTTGCATTGTAGGCTGACACAAATTGCTTGTTCGTCATCTTCCAGTGGAGAGCGCCATCGTTGTCTTTGGCGATCTTGAACGCCGAACTGGGTAGCCGGTTCGTTGCAGCTGTCGCAGTCAGCATTTGCGCGCCGATCAGCAAAAGCGCCATTACCAAGGCGAGCGTGGTTCTCATTCCCTTTTTCATGATTTCCTCCCATAACGTGTCGATGGTTAACCGCAAGTCTTTCCATCATACCAAATATTTGGCGACTTGGATAGAATATTGAAGTAAATTGAAATAATTGGAGTTCGTAAATTCCAAATTTCCGTAGTGATTCTATGCTTTCATATCGTTTGCTATGATGCATTCCGCCGACGGCTCCGACGTTTTGCCTGGCTTTCAAGCGTAGAAACGACCCTTTTCGAAATGGACGCAAAAGTGAGAGCCTCCCATGTGATAGGGTGTACTTGCAGCGAGGCGGTCGAGCATTGTTCGATTCCAACGACCCGCTCGAATCGAAATGTTTAGCGTACGACTTGACAAGAAAGCCGCCATTCGCTATACTGTACAAGTTGTCAAGGCATAGCGCTTGACAGCCGAGAAAGGAGGGCGCCGTGCAGAACGACAGTGTTGAGCGCAAGCTCCGCATGGGATGGCTGCTCGACTTTTATGGCGGCTTTCTGACTGACAGGCAACAAGCCTTTCTCGACCTGCACTACAACCAAGACCTTTCTCTCGCCGAGATCGCCGAGCAGGAAGGCATCAGCCGGCAAGGTGTCCACGACGCCATCCGCCGCGGCGAAACGGTACTGTCCGAAATGGAAGAAAGACTCGGACTGGCCGGACGATTCACCGCAATGTCGGCATCCCTCGCGCTGCTTCGAGATGATATCGAAGCCTGGAAACCGTCCGCCCCAAGGGATGGAGCGCGAAAAGAAGACTGGATCGCGCGCGTCGGCGCACTCTTGGACGCGCTCTCATAAATTTCCAACGTTTACTCTACTCCACTGCAAAGCAATGTTCCGGAGGTGCAAGATGGCCTTCGAAGGGTTGGCGGATAAGCTTCAAAACGTATTCAAGAAGCTGTCCGGTAAAGGAAAACTCAACGAAAAAGACGTCAAAGAGGCGATGCGCGAGGTCAAGCTCGCCCTCCTCGAAGCCGACGTCAACTTCACTGTCGTCAAAGACTTCATTAAAATGGTCAGCGACCGCGCCGTCGGCCAGGAAGTGCTCGAAAGCCTCAGCCCCGGCCAGCAGGTCATCAAGATCGTCAACGAAGAACTGACCGCTCTCATGGGCTCCGGCCAGGTCAAGCTGGCCGTCTCATCCGCACCGCCCAGCATTTACATGATGGCGGGCTTGCAAGGCGCGGGCAAAACGACCATGTGCGGCAAGCTTGCCGCGCATCTTCGCAAAGCAAACGGCAAGCGTCCACTGCTCGTTGCCTGCGACATTTACCGCCCCGCAGCGATCAAACAACTCCAGGTCGTCGGCGAAAAGATCAGCATCCCCGTCTTCGAGCGCGGCCAGGCCGACCCCTGCGACACCGTTCGCGAGGCGCTCGCCCTCGCTGAACGCAATGGCCACGACGTCGTGATCATCGACACCGCCGGCCGCCTCCACATCGACGAAGACATGATGCAGGAACTCGTCCGCGTCAAAGAAACCTGCAACCCGACCGAAATCCTGCTCGTCGTCGACGCCATGACCGGCCAAGACGCCGTCAACGTCGCCAAGACCTTCGACGAAACGCTCGACATCGGCGGCGTCATTCTCACAAAACTCGACGGCGATACCCGCGGCGGCGCCGCGATCTCCGTCCGCGCCGTCACCGGAAAACCCATCAAGTTCTGCGGCACCGGCGAAAAGATGGAGGACATCGAACCCTTCTACCCCGATCGCATGGCTTCCCGCATCCTCGGCATGGGCGACGTCATGACCCTGATCGAAAAAGCCCAGCAAAACTACGACGAGAAACAGTCCCGCGAACTGCTGCAAAAAATGCAGAAGAACAAGTTCACCCTCGACGACTTTCTCGCCCAAATGCAGCAGATGAAAAACATGGGCTCCATGCAGGACCTGCTCGGCATGCTTCCCGGCGTCAACGCGGGCGCACTCGGCAACGTCGAACTCGACGAAAAAGCCATGGCCCACACCGAAGCGATCATCCTCTCAATGACCCCGAAAGAACGCAACGACCCCGAACTCCTCAACGCCTCCCGCCGAAAACGCATCGCATCCGGCGCAGGCGTCTCGATCCAGGAGGTCAACCGCTTAATGAACCAGTTCGATCAGACCCGCAAGCTCATGCGCCAGATGACCGGCGGAGCCATGAAGCGCGGTGGGAAAAAGAAGCGGGGATTCGGGGGGTTCAAATTTCCGTTTTAGGCTCTTTTCTCTTCTTTTCTTTGCAAAGAAAAGAAGCAAAAGAAACTCTCGTCACACCCCAAA
Organism: Eubacteriales bacterium; assembly: GCA_031553675.1. Lineage (GTDB taxonomy): Bacteria > Bacillota > Clostridia > Christensenellales > CALWSW01 > JAVBLF01. The sequence continues at coordinate 5,470 of JAVBLF010000072.1, forward strand.
TCTTCGATTTGCGGTGTTCTGCCCCGGCATGTGCGGCTATCGCCTTCATGCCGATGTGATGGGGTTGGGGAGTGGCTTGCTGCATCCATGTCCCGATGCTTGAAGATGCTTGAAACAGAACGTGCTCCGCACACCGCCGATTCGCCCAAACGAAGTGAAGGGTGAACGGTTTAAAATGAAAGTTTTTGCGCAGCTTTTTTCAAAAAGCGCGTACCCAGCGAAAGTTTTTGCGCAGCTTTTTCAAAAAGCGCGTACCCAGTGAAAGTTTTTGTGCAGCATTTTTCAAAAAGCGCGTACCCAGTGAAAGTTTTTGCGCAGCTTTTTTCAAATAGCGCGTACCCATCGCAGCTTTTTCCGAAAAGCGCGCTCTCTCATCAATAGGAGGAATCATCAAATGGCAGTGAAAATCAGACTTCGCAGGATGGGCGCCAAGAAGGCACCGTTCTACCGCATCGTCGTTGCGGATTCCCGTTATCCGCGCGACGGCCGTAGCCTCGAGGAGATCGGCTACTACAACCCGCTCACCGATCCGGCTGAGGTCAAGCTCGACGACGAACGCGCCAAGTACTGGCTCGGCAACGGCGCACAGCCGTCCGACACCGTTCGCGCGCTACTCAAAAAAAGCGGCGTCATCAGCTAAGAACTTTCGAAACAAGCGCTTCACTGAGGTGATAGCATGGATGAACTCGTCAAATACATCGCGACCCACCTCGTCGATCATCCCGAAGAGGTCAAAGTCGCGTCGTCGCAGCGCGAACGCAACACCGTGATCGAGCTCTCCGTCGCCCAGGGCGACATGGGCAAGGTCATCGGCAAGCAGGGCAAGATCGCCAAGGCCATCCGCAAGGTCGTCAAGGCAGCCTCCGTTCGCGAACACAAGAATTACATCGTCGAAATCGTTTAGGAAACGTGTGGTCGTTTCTGCACGGGGTACTTGGAAGAAAATGACCAATGATTACATCCGCATCGGCCGTGTGCTGCGCCCACAGGGCATCCGCGGCGAGCTTAAGCTCGCGCTGTTGACCGAAAACCCCAGCCGCTTCGACGGACTCAAGCGTGTCTTTTTGGAACGTAAGGGGAAACACGAGGTCTTTGCCGTCGCTAGTGCGGCCGTGCGCGGGGAGAACGCGTATCTGACGCTTATAGGCATCGACGACCGCGACGCCGCCGAAACGCTGCGCGACGCATACGTCTGTCTTCGCCGCGAGGATGCGCCGCTGCCCGAAGGTCGCTACTTTATCGACGACATGATCGGTTGCGAAGTGGCGCTTTCGAACGGGCAGGCGATCGGCACGCTCGCCGAGATCCTGCAACACGGCGCCGCCGACGTCTACGTCATCCGTGGCAAAAGGCCTGTCATGTTTCCGGCGCTCAAGACTTTGCTCCAAAGCATCGACGTAGGAAACAAGCGCATCGTACTCGACGCGGAAGTATTCGATCAGGTCGCGGTCTTTGACGAATAGGAGGGGCGATGCGTTTCGACATTCTGACCCTCTTTCCCGAGATCTTCACGCCGGTGCTCGCGTCCAGCATGCTGGGCCGTGCCGCGGACAAAGGTCTTTTGGAATTTTTCGTCCACAACATACGCGACCATTCCGAGAACAAGCACCACACGACGGACGATTACCCCTTCGGCGGTGGCGCCGGCATGGTCATGACGCCGCAACCCGCGATCGACTGCATCGAGGCTGTCACCGCCATGAGCGATATCAAGCCCCGACGCATTTACCTCTCGCCGCGCGGCAAAAAGCTTGACCCCACTCTCGCCCAGGAACTCGCCCAAGAAGAGCGCCTATTGTTGCTCTGCGGGCACTACGAGGGCATCGACGAACGCATCCTCACGCGGATCGACGAATGCGTGTCCATTGGCGATTACGTACTCACCGGCGGTGAATTGCCCGCGCTCGTGCTGATCGACTGTGTCAGCCGTTTTGTGCCCGGCGTACTCGGCCATGCCGACTCCGCCTTTGACGAGTCGTTTTCGGACGGGCTGCTCGAATACCCGCAGTATACCCGGCCCGCTGCCTTTCGCGGCATGGCGATCCCTGAGATTTTGCTCTCGGGCCACCACGCCAAGATCGCAGCCTGGCGTCGGCAGGAGGCGCTTCGCCTCACGCTCGCACACAGGCCGGATCTGCTGGAAAGCGCGCCGCTCACGAAAGCCGACCGACAATACCTGGCTTCTCTCGACACAGCGGACGTGGAAGCATAACACGGCGGATCCCACACCAAGCCCATTGAACCGTTTCGCGCGGCTCGCCCGCGCCTGCATCAAGGAGGAATACCAACCATGTCTGAACTGATTCGCGCTCTTGAAAAAGAGCAGCTTCGCACCGACCTGCCGACCCTCCGCGTCGGCGACACGGTTCGCGTCAACGTTAAGGTCGTCGAAGGTACGCGCGAGCGTCTCCAGGCCTTTGAAGGCACCGTCATCAAGATCCAGAACGGCGGCATTCGCAAAACTTTCACCGTCCGCCGCATCTCTTACGGCATCGGCGTCGAGCGTACCTTCCCGATGCACAGCCCCCGCCTGGGTAGCATCGACATCATCCGTCACGGCCGCGTTCGCCGCGCCAAGCTCTATTACCTGCGCGACCGCGTCGGCAAGGCCGCCAAGGTCAAGGAGCTCATCGTCGCCAAAAAGAGCTAAAACCGCTTTCCCTGCAAGAGGCCGCTTCTTTCGAGCCGGTCTCTTTTCGCATTCAGAACCGACCCCGCCGACGTTCACCCGCCAATCGCAACGCTTCCAACGGCGTGTTCGGCGGGAGCCGGACAAGCCGGGGTCAAACACCCCAAACGTAAGATTTGGGGTGTGACAAAAGTTTCTTTTGCTTCTTTTCTTTTTCGAAAGAAAAGAAGAGAAAAACGAAAGGCTATCCCATGAAAGACATCCATTGGTACCCAGGACACATGACCAAAGCCCGACGCATGATGGAAGAGAGCGCCAAGCTGATCGACGTCGTGATCGAGCTGGTCGATGCGCGCGCGCCCAAGTCGAGCCGCAACCCGGATTTTGACGCGCTGTTCGCGGCTAAAAAGCGCATCGTCGTGCTCAACAAGGCCGACTTGTGCGAGCCGGACGATACGGCGGTTTGGTGCGCTGACTACAAGGCGCGCGGCTGGGACGCGCTGGCTTTCGTATCGACCCAGCGCGGCAACAAGGGCAGGGCGATCGCCGCGATCGAGGCCGCCGCCAAGGAAAAAGTGCAGGCCATGGCGAAAAAAGGCGTGACGAAAACCGTCCGCGCCATGGTGACGGGCATCCCCAACGTCGGCAAATCGACCTTTCTCAACTGCTTGTCGGGCGGCGGCGCCATGACCGGAAACCGTCCGGGCGTCACGCGCGGCAAGCAGTGGGTTCGGCTGTCCCCGACGCTCGAGCTGATGGACACGCCCGGCCTGCTTTGGCCCAAGCTGGAGGACAAGCAGGGCGCGTTACACCTGGCCTACATCGGCGCGATCCGCGACGGCGTGATGGACACCGAGGCGCTCAGCATCTCGCTGCTCGAAATGCTGAACGCGCGTTGGCCTGAAGCGCTGCGGGCACGTTACAGCCGCGTCACGACGGATCTGCGTGGCGAAGCGCTGCTCGAAGCCGTCTGCCAAAGCCGCGGCTTCTTGCTTCCGGGCGCACTGCTCGACATCGACCGCGCCGCCACGACTGTGCTCGACGAATTCCGATCGGCCAAGATCCTCAAGGCGACACTCGAAATGCCGGGCGGTTTGCGGCTGCGTGCCAACAAGCGGGAGGCCAACGATGCCGAAAGCTCGTGAAAGCGTCTTGGAACGAATGGCGCGCATGACGGCCTTTGACCAGCCTTTTTTGCGGTCGGGCGCGCTTCTCGCCGGTATGGATGAGGTCGGGCGCGGTCCCCTCGCAGGGCCAGTCGTCGTCTGCTGCCTCGTGCTTCCGTCTGATAGCGCCATTCCGGGCGTCAACGACTCGAAAAAATGCAGCGAAAAACGACGCGAAGCCCTCTTCGACACGATCTGCGCTGAGGCGATCGCCGCTGGCATCGGATATGCCTCCCCCGAGGAAATCGACGGCATCAACATCCTGAACGCCACAAAAGTGGCAGCCGTCCGCGCCTTCGACGCCCTGCCGATGTCGCCCGACGACCTCCTCGTCGACGCGCTGCGCGGCCTCGCGATCGACACGCGCCAACACATCGTCGTCCATGGCGACCAGCTCAGTTACCGCATCGCCGCCGCCTCGATCGTCGCCAAGGTCACGCGCGACCGTCTCATGCGCGACTACGACGCGATCTTTCCGCAGTACGGCTTCGCGCAACACAAAGGCTACGGCACCTCGGAACACATCGCCGCACTCCGCCATCACGGGCCCTGCCCGATCCACCGCCGAAGTTTCATCGGACATTTTGTGTAATTATCCGCGTTTTGCAATGTATTTGTCGTTGTATGCCGTATGGATTTTCTTTGATATATGAAACGAATGCCACACGAAACAGGCCGCGCTGGCGAGGAGATCGCGATCGACTTTTTGGCGGGCTTGGGCTATACTATAATAGCGCATAATTATTGTGTGCGCGGAGGAGAGATCGACGTCATCGCAATCGACGGCGATACGATCGCCTTCGTCGAAGTCAAGACGCGTTCGAGCGCCCGCTTTGCCACAGCGCGCGAGTCCGTTACGAAAGCAAAACAATCGCGCATTGCCAAGGCCGCGACGCACTACCTTGCCACGTCGGGATGGGCGGGCTTTTGCCGCTTCGACGTCATCGAAGTTTACCTGCACGAAGGCGCGAAGCCGACGATCCGCCATTGGCCTGATGCCTATGAGATTTGATTGGGAGTGGAAAGATGAGACGAGGCGTTCAGACGATCCTCGCCGTCGTCATGACTGCGGTCTTGGCGGCGCTCGTTTGTGTGCAGTCGGCGCAGGCGACCAACGCCTTGCCCGTCGAGATCCAAAACGGAGACTTTACCCAGCGGCTGGCCGCTTGGTTTACCTATAGCTGGGATTCGGGCGGAAGCACGATCGACGCCACGGACGGCATCGCCCGCATCGACAGCCCCGACTTCAACGACGCGCGGATCAAACAAGAACTTGCGCTCGCGCCGGATACGGTCTACCTCGTCTCGGCCGACGTCCTGACCGAGGGGGTCGTCCGTCAAAACGAGCAGGGCGCCGGCATCGGATTCGACTTGACCGGCGCTTTCGCCGACGTCGACGACGACACAGGCGCGTGGCAGCGCGTCGAATTGTACGTCAAAACCGGCCCTTCGCAGTCCTCCGCCACGCTCGACCTTGCGCTCGGTGGGTACGGCAACGAGGCGTCCGGCCGCGCTTGCTTCGACAACGTCACGATCGTGCAGACCGAGGCGCCCCCCGATGTGCGGGTCTATGGCCTCGAACCGCTCCAGACCGACACCAGCGACGAGGAAGAAGCCGATCCGACCGTCAACTACCCGGGTGACTTCATCGCGAAAGTGCTCTTTTCCGTCGGATGCGCCGCCATTGCCTATGCTGTGTGGCGCTGGACAAAGCGCTCCGACTGGACGCTCTCGCCCCGCACAGAATGGGGCGTTGCGCTCGGCCTCATCGCGCTCGCTTTCGTCGCGCGCGCCCTCATACTCGTCCTCTCCAAGGGCTACCCCAACGACACGCAAACCTTCGCCTACTGGACGAGCCGGATGACCACCACACCGCCCAGCCAGTTTTATGCGCCCGATGTCTTCTGCGATTACCCGCCCGGCATGCTTTACTTGCTCGGGATCGGCGGCTGGATTGGCAAGATTTTCGGCATCACGGTGCTGATGAGCGGCCCCGGTTTGTTTTTGATGTTCCTGCCCGTGCTCGCTTGTGACATTGCGGTCGCCGCCCTCGGCTGGCGCTACGCGCGCGAAAAGCTCGGCCAGATGCAGGCGATCGGTATCCTGATCCTTTTGCTCTTTCTCCCCGTGCTGATCTACGACTCGGCCGTCTGGCACCAAGTCGATTCGGTCATGGCGCTCTTCTTGCTGCTGGCGTTTTGGAAGCTCGAACGCGGACAGAAGCGCTGGGCCGCCTTCTTCTACGCGATCGCGCTGCTCTGCAAACCCCAAGCGCTCATCGCAGGTCCGGTCTTCGCTCTGCCCTACGTCTTCGACGTCTTCGAACCGAAACAATCGGGCAAGGCGCTTCGTGAGCTCTTCCTCGGTATCGCGATCGCGCTTGTCACGCTCTTTGGCCTCGCCTGGCCTTTCCAAGGCGCGCAACCCTGGTATTGGCTCGTGCAAAAATACTTCGCCACCGCGACGAGCTATGCCTTTGGCAGCGTCAACGCCTTCAACCTTTGGGCGCTCATGGGAGGCAACTTCATCGATGAGACGACACGACTCGGCCCGCTCAGCTTCGTGCAGTGGGCCAACGTCCTGACGATCCTGATCGTCGCCGCGACCGTCGCGCTCTACGCCTTCTGGCGCAGACGGGACAAAGAAAATGTTTCGCTCTTCCTGCTCGCCGCCTTCCTCTATGCAGCCGTTTTCGCGTTCGGCCCGCGCATGCACGAGCGCTATTCCTACCCCGTGTTGGTTTTCCTGCCGCTCGCCTACGCCGCCCTCCGTGACAAGAGCCTGATCAACGCGTTCTGCGTCTTTGCGGGGACGATCTACTTCAACATGTCCGCGGCGCTCTACGCCCTCAACGACATGAACGTGTACGCCGCACCCCAGTTCCTTTGGACGATGCGCGCCGACGCCCTCCTGACCGTCATGGCCACGGTCTTTTTGGCGACGATCTGCTATGAGATCTGTGTCAAAAGGCAGATCTATTCGGACGAAGACGCGGAGCGCAAACATTCGAAAGGGGAGGAGGGAAGCGAACGCCTTCACGACGACCTGGCGGCGCGGAAATCCGCCTGGACCCGCACCGACACGCTGCTCGCGCTCGGTTTGACGCTTTCCTATGCGATCGTCGCTTTCGTGCAGCTCGGCACGACGAAGGTGCCCGAAACCTACTGGCGCAACGAGGCATCGCAAACCCTCTCGTCCCACCAGACGCCCGTCGGACAGGACGAGCGGATCGTCGTCACGTTCGATCGCCCGCAGTCGATCGCCGCGATCTGGACTTACAGCGGCATCAGTGAGGGCAAGCTGAAGATCTCCGACGCCTCCGGTGCGAGCTTCGCCGTCTCGCTCGACGACGATGGCAATTACCACGCCCTCACATCGCCTGCGGTCGGCGAAACGACCGGCCTGCCGAGCGTCGAGGCGCGCGTCAACTACGACGTCATGTACCGCTGGAATGTCACGCCACTCCACGTCCAAACCGATTCGCTTGTGCTCGAACCCGTCGGCGACGCCTGGATCTGCGAGATCGCCTTCGTCGACCAAGACGGCCACACCATTCGACCGACCATCGGCCAGCAGCCGAAAGACGCGGGACACGATCTGAACTCGGCCATCTCCCATCTTTTCGACGAAAACGGGCTCCGCCCCAGCCGCCCCGATCGCCTGAACGGCATGTACTTCGACGAACTCTACCACGCCCGCACGGCCTACGAACACCTCAACGGCCTCGCGCCCTACGAAAACACCCACCCGCCGCTCGGGAAAGTGCTGATCATGCTCGGGATCTCGCTCTTTGGCATGAATCCCTTTGGATGGCGCTGTGTCGGCACGCTGATCGGCGTGCTCATGCTCCCCGTCTTGTATGCCTTTGCCAAGCGCTTGCTCAAAGAGACGAGGTGGGCTTTCTTTGTCACGCTCCTGTTTGCCTTTGATTTCATGCATTTCGTGCAGACACGCATCGCGACGATCGACGTCTACGGCGTGTTCTTCATCCTATTGATGTACCATTTCATGTTGGCTTACTGGCAGACGAATTTCTACGACGACGGCCTCGGCAAAACCCTGCGGCCGCTCGCGCTTTCGGGGCTCATGTTTGGCCTCGGCGCGGCGAGCAAATGGATCTGCATTTACGCCGGCGGCGGCCTCGCCGTCATCCTCTTTACTTCGCTCGCCAAACGCGGCTGTGAAGCCCTCGCCGCCCGATCCGACCTCGCGAAAGGCGTGCCGGGCGCGGGAGAACGCGTCGAACGCACGAAAAACTACGGCTATTACCTGCTTGGTACGCTCATGTGCTGCCTCATCGCGTTTGTGCTCGTGCCCGTCTCGATCTACATCGCGAGCTATGCCCCTTACTTCCTCTGCGCCGACAAGCCCTACACACTCAAGGGCGTCATCGAAGTCCAGGAATTCATGCTGCGCTACCACAGCCACCTGACGTCCCGCCACAGCTTTGAATCCCAGTGGTGGACCTGGCCGCTGATCCTCCGCCCGATCTTTTACTACTCGGGCGATATGCTCCCCGAAGGGATTGGCGCGGGCATTTCGGCGTTCGGCAACCCCGCCGTCTGGTGGTCGGGTCTGGCCGGTGTCGTCGCGCTCATCGTGCGCGGCGTTCGCCGCAAGCGATTTGACGATCCGACTGTCTTTTTGTTGATCGCCTTTGCCGCGCAGTTCGTGCCGTGGATGTTCATCTCCCGCGCCACCTTCATCTATCACTACTTTGCCAGCGTGCCCTTCATCATCCTTGCGCTCGCTTACGCCCTCCAAAGCTGGAGCGCCCACAGCCAGGACGCCTGGCGCGTCGCACGCACCATCATGGCGATCAGCGTTTTGCTCTTTGCCGCCTTCTACCCGGAGCTCAGCGGCATGCCCGTCCCGCGCGCCTATCTCGACGCGCTGCAATGGCTGCCGCGATGGACGTGGTGACGCAAGGAGAGGGGAGTGTAAATCATGATCGCGCGCGTGAAAAGCTGCGGTTTGCAGGGAATCCAAGGTTGCCCGATCGACGTCGAGATCGACGTTTCGGCAGGACTGCCCGCCTATGAAACCGTCGGCCTGCCCGACAAGGCCGTCGTCGAATCGAAAGAACGCATCAAAGCCGCCATCAAAAACATCGGCTTTGCCTTTCCGCCCCGTCGGGTCGTCGTGAACCTCGCGCCCGCCGATCTGCGCAAGGTCGGCACGGTCTACGACCTTCCGATCGCCGTCGGCCTTTTGATGGCGTCCGGCCTCGTCGATCCCGACGTCGCGCACAAGACGATCGCGGATGCCATGATCGTCGGCGAACTCGCCCTCGACGGCATGCTGCGCCCTGTGCGCGGCGCCCTCTCCATGGCGCTGACCGCCCGCGAAGGAGGCATCCGCCGTCTCTATTGCCCCGCCGCCAACGCCGAAGAAGCCGCCTGCGTCGAGGGGGTCGAAGTCTGCGCCGTCGAATCGCTGCGCCAGCTTTGCGGCGTCTTGCAAGGCGAAACGTCGATCGCGCCCACGATCCCCCAACCCTGGGTGGAGGTGCGCGACGACGGCGACGATTTCTCGCTCATCCGTGGGCAATTCGCCGCCAAACGCGCCGCCGAAGTCGCTGCGACGGGCGGCCACAACCTGCTCATGATCGGCCCGCCCGGTGGTGGCAAGACCATGCTCGCCCGGGCGCTCCGGACGATCGTGCCTCCCATGCGCTTTGAAGAGGCCGTCGAAGTCACCCGCATCCACTCGATCGCGGGTCGCATGGCTGCAAGCGGTCTCTGCCGGAAACGCCCTTTCGTCGCACCCCACCATACGGCCTCGCCCGCGTCGCTCATCGGAGGCGGGCCGCTCGCCCAACCCGGCGAGATCAGCCTGGCCCACCTGGGCATCCTCTTTCTCGACGAACTGCCGGAGTTTTCGCGCGACGTGCTCGAAGCGCTTCGCCAGCCCCTCGAAGACGGCGAGGCCACCGTCTCGCGCGCCCTCGCCAAAGAAACCTATCCCGCCCGATTCATGTTGGTCGGCGCCATGAACCCCTGTCCGTGCGGCAACTACGGTTCGTCGTACAAGCCCTGTAGTTGTGGCCAAAGCCGTGTTGAGCGCTACCGGGGACGTCTGAGCGGCCCCTTGATCGACCGCATCGACATCTTCATCCCCATGCAGGAGCTTCAATTCGACGACTTCCACGCACCCGCCGCGCCCGCCGAAACGTCGAGCGTCATCCGCGCACGCGTCGAAGCCGGACGCGAACGCCAAAACGCGCGTTTCGCCGGTACGAAGCTCTTCTGCAACGCCCACATGGGACAGGCCGAGATCGAGGCGTACTGCAAGCTCGAAGGCAGCGCGCGCACCCTCTTCGCCGAAGCCTTTCGCGCCCAGCACTTCAGCGGCCGCGCCAATGCGCGCATCCTTCGTCTCGCCCGAACGATCGCCGACCTCGAAGCCTGCGACCGCATCGAGGAGGAACACGTCGCCGAAGCGCTGCAATACCGCCTCATGGATCGATTTTGGAATTGAGCATGCTTTACGAAGAAAACCCCAGGCTCCGCAACAAGGCGTATTGGGCCTGGTTACACAGCTTGCCCGGCCTGACGCCCAAGTTTGGCCGCGCGCTTTTGACCCAGTACGGCGATCCCGCACAGATTTTTGCCTACGCCGCCCAGCCCGACGCCCGATTCGACGCGTTTTCCGGCAGGCTGCGCGAATCTCTTCGTCGGGAAGCACATCCGGCCGCCGTTCGCGCCGCCGTCGATCGCCTCATGCGGCATCACATCCAGATCCTGCCGCGTGACGACAGGGACTTTCCGCCGCTTCTCCACCAACTCCATGACCCGCCGCTCTGCCTCTACGTAACCGGAAACCCTGCCGCCCTGCAAGCCGATCTGGCCGTCGCGATCGTCGGTACGCGATCCTATACGCCCTACGGCAAAAGCACCGCCTTCGACATGGCCCGCGATCTCGCCGCTGCCGGCGCACGCATCGTCAGCGGCCTGGCGTTCGGCATCGACTGCGCCGCACACGAAGGGGCGCTCGCGTCGGAACGCCGAGGCGCCACCATTGCGGTGCTTCCATGTGGACTCGACGCCATCTATCCGCCTTCGCATGCCGGACTTGCGCGCCACATCGTCGAAAACGGCGGCGCTCTTGTCTCAGAGCTTTCGCCCGGCACCACCGTGCACCCACGCTATTTCCCCACGCGCAACCGACTCATGGCGGCGCTCGGTCATGGGCTTCTCGTCGTCGAAGCGCCGCTCCAGAGCGGCGTCCAGCACACGGTCTCGGCCGCGCTCGACCTCGGGCGCGACGTTTTCGCCGTCCCACATCCCGCCAACAACCCATCCGGCGCACTCTGCAACGAACTGCTCCGCGACGGTGCGACGATCGCTTGCTCGGCTGCCGACATTTTGTCCGCATTTTCGCGCGAATTGCCCTTCGCTACCCAAGCCGAGATCGACGTTCGCCGGGCGCTCGTGGCTGAAACCCGTCCCCGAACGCCGCAACGAATGGCCAAAACGCCGCCCGCCACGAACGCTTCCAAGGACGAAAAACCCGCCTATGAATTGACCGACGAGGAAGCCCTGATCGTCGCGCAGATCGGCCGCGGCGAACGCAGCGCCGACGAACTTATCGCGGGCACAGGTCTCCCTGTACCCAAGCTTTTACGCGCGCTGACCACCTTGATGACCAAGGGCGCCATCGCCGAAACCGAGGCGGGAAACCGTTATTTCGTGCGCGCTTGACGATGGCAAAGCCACAGAATCTCCCAAAAGAATCCTTGCACATGCGCATCAAAGCGCTTACAATGGGGTTTATGAATTGCGCGTCCGTCTCTGACACCGACCCTGGAGGTAAGAATGGCTGAGAAACCGAGCGTCGCCGCCGACGCCAAGTCCGCCAAAACGAGCAAGGCGAGCGCCGCCAAAACGGCCGGCGCTGCCAAATCGAAACCGACGAAATCCGCCGCCGCCAAAAAAGCCCCGGCGAAATCCAGCAAAAAAAGCAAGCTCGTCATCGTCGAGTCGCCTGCCAAGGCCAAGACGATCGGCAAATTCCTCGGATCGGGATATAAAGTCGTCGCGTCGAACGGCCACGTTCGCGATCTCCCCAAGAGCCAACTCGGCGTCGACGTCGAGGCCAACTTCGAGCCGCGCTACATCACATTGCGCGGCCGCGGCGAAGTGCTCGAAAAAATTCGCAAAGAGGCCAAAGGGGCCGATCGCATCTTCCTCGCTACCGACCCTGACCGCGAAGGCGAAGCGATCAGCTGGCATTTGGCGCAGGTGCTCAAGATGGACGAGGGTTCCGATTGCCGCATCGTATTTAATGAAATCACACCCACGGCGATCAAGGGCGCCATCAAACAGCCCCGCAAGATCGACATGCACCTCGTCGACGCACAGCAGGCCCGCCGCATACTCGACCGCCTCGTCGGCTATAAGATCAGCCCCATCCTCTGGGGCAAGGTGCGAAAGGGGTTGAGCGCCGGACGCGTCCAATCGGTCGCCACGCGCATCATCGTCGATCGCGAAGAAGAGATCAAACACTTCGTGCCCGTCGAGTTTTGGACGATCGTCTCCAAACTGCTCGAAACGAACGGCAAAAAAACCTTCGACGCCCGCTTCTATGGCAAAGACGGCAAAAAGCGCGAGCTCAACAACGAAGAAGAAGCCACCGCCATCGTCGAAGCCGTCAAAGGCCAACCCTACACCGCCACTGACGTGAAAAAGGGCGAGCGCAAAAAGTCCCCCGCGCCCCCCTTCACGACGAGCAACCTCCAGCAAGAAGCCTCCCGCAAACTCGGCTTCACGACGAAACGCTGCATGCTCGTCGCCCAGCAGCTCTACGAAGGCATCGACATCGACGGCAAGGGCGCTGTCGGTCTCGTCACCTATATCCGCACCGACTCGGTTCGCACCGCGGAAGAAGCCATCGCCGCCGTCCGCACCGAGATCGAAGGCCGTTTTGGTGCCAACTACCTGCCCGAAAAACCCAACTATTATAAAGGACGCAAAAACGCGCAGGATGCCCACGAAGCGATCCGTCCGACTTATATCGACAAAACGCCCGAATCGCTCAAGGGCAAGCTGTCGAACGACCAGCTCAAACTCTACAAACTCGTTTACGAACGCTTCGTCGCCAGTCAGATGAAGCAGGCGCTTTACGAAACGATGAGCGTCAGCTTGGCATCGGCCGGTTACGAGTTCCGCGCCAGCGGTAGTCGCGTGATCTTCGACGGCTACACCAAGATCTACGAAGAAGGCCGCGACGCCAAGCCTGACGAAGCCGAAAACCGCGACGGCAAAGACGAAAAAGACGTTATGCTCCCTGCGATCGCCGTCGGCGACGTCTTCCAGGCCAAAGAAGTGCTCCCCGAACAGCACTTCACCCAGCCGCCGCCGCGCTTTACCGAAGCGTCCCTCGTCAAAGCACTCGAAGAAAAGGGCATCGGCCGCCCCTCCACCTATTCGCCGACCATCTCGACCATCATCGATCGCGGCTATGTCAGCCGTGACAAGCGCGTACTCATGCCCACCGAACTCGGCGAGATCGTCACGTCGATCATGAAGGGCAACTTCGCCAACATCGTCGATGAGCAGTTCACCGCCCAGATGGAAGAGGACCTCGACGAGATCGAAATCGGAAAGGAATCGTGGCGCAGCGTACTGAACGAATTCTATGGCCCCTTTGAAAAGGAGCTCGCCGTCGCCGAGGAGAACATCGAAAAGGTACAGCTCGCCGACGAAGTCTCCGATATCCCCTGCGAAAAGTGCGGCGCCATGATGGTCTACAAGTTCGGCCGCTTTGGTCGCTTCCTGGCCTGTCCGAACTACCCGGAATGCAAAAACACCAAGCCGATCGTCGATCCGATCGACGCGCCTTGCCCCAAGTGCGGCGCCAAGCTCCTCAAACGCAAAAGCAAAAAGGGCCACCGCACCTTCTACGGCTGCGAACGCTACCCCGATTGCGATTTCGTCTCCTGGGATGAACCCGCCAAAGACCCTTGCCCAAAATGCGGCGGCATGATGGTCTTCAAAGGCGGCAAAGCGGGCCGCGAAAAACGCTGCACCAACCCCGACTGCAAGCACGTCATGCCCGCCGCCAACCCCAACGATGCCGATGAGGTCCGCCATGCCTGATGTGACCGTGATCGGCGCCGGACTCGCCGGATGCGAGGCGGCTTGGCAACTCGCCAAACGCGGCGTATCCGTCCGCCTCTGCGAGATGAAGCCCGCCCGGATGTCCCCCGCCCACCACAGCGAAGACTTCGCCGAGCTCGTGTGCAGCAACTCCTTTCGCGCCGATCGCGTGCAAAATGCCGTCGGCTTATTAAAGGAAGAAATGCGCCGCCTCGACTCGCTGATCCTGCACGCCGCCGACGCCCACCGCGTCCCCGCGGGCGGCGCGCTCGCCGTCGATCGTGACGGCTTCTCCCGCGCCGTCACCGACGCCATTCGCTCCCATCCCTTGATCGAGTGTATCTCCGGCGAGATCGCCGACATCCCGACAACCCCCTGCATCGTCGCGACCGGCCCGCTCACGAGCGACGCACTCAGCGCCTCGATCCAGGAACGCATGGGGGACGGCCTCTTTTTCTTCGATGCCGCCGCGCCCATCGTCACGAAAGAATCGCTCGACATCGACAAGGTATTCGCCGCCTCCCGCTACGGCAAAGGCGAGGGCGACGACTACCTCAATTGCCCCATGACGCGCGACGAATATTTTGCCTTTTACCGCGCCCTGATCGATGCCGAGACCGTCGAGCTGCACGAGTTTGAGTCAAAACGCGTCTTCGAAGGCTGCATGCCCGTCGAGGTCATGGCGGCCCGCGGCGAACTGACACTGGCGTATGGCCCGCTCAAACCGGTCGGGCTCACCGACCCGCGCACCGGACAGCGTCCCTTTGCCGTCGTCCAGCTCCGACAGGACAACGCCGACGCCACACTCTACAACATCGTCGGCTTCCAGACCCACTTGAAGTTTCCCGAGCAGAAGCGCGTCTTCGGTCTCATCCCCGGCCTCGAACACGCCGAGTACGCGCGCTACGGCGTCATGCACCGCAACACCTTCATCCGCTCGCCCGGCAAGCTGAACGCCCACTTCCAATGCATCGACTGCCCCGACCTCTTCTTCGCCGGACAGATCACCGGCGTCGAAGGCTACGTCGAATCGTCCGCCAGCGGCCTCGTCGCGGGGATCGCGATGGCCTGCCATCTGCAAGGAACGAAAGCGCCCGACTTCACCGCATTGACCGCGATCGGATCGCTCGGCCACTACGTCGCGCACTACAACGGCCCTAACTTTCAGCCCATGAACGTCAGCTTTGGCCTCATGGACCCGATCGGGGGGCGCTTCAAAAGCAAGCAGGAGCGATACACCGCCATCGCGGATCGAGCCTTGGAGCACATCGATAGGCTCCTTGCCTCCGGCGGCAAACTTTCTTGAAAGAAAGTTTGACAAAGAACTTTCGTACGGCCCTCGGATGCCTCGCTCAACGCGAGACACCCGATTGCGCGCTTGTGAGGGCAAGTGATGCCTCGCTCAACGCGAGCCACCCGAATGCGCTCATTTGCGCATTTTGTGTTCCCCCTTATATGCGACGAACAGAAAAAACGACAATTGGGACGGCTACGATTCACAGCTTGCACGGATGCGTGTAAGCTGTTATCATATTCTGACACGAACAACGATACGATGAATCAGCCTTGTGCTTGGAAATATAGGAGGGTAGGGCATGGACATCCATGGAACGACGATCTGCGCCGTCCGCCGCAATGGGCAATGCGCCATCGCAGGAGACGGGCAGATCACGATCAACAAAAGCACCATCATGAAAAATACCGCCCGCAAAGTCCGGCGCATTTTCCACGACAGTGTCGTGATCGGGTTTGCCGGATCGGTCGCGGACGCTTTTTCGCTGAGTGAGAAATTTGAAGCCAAGCTCGAACAGTTCAATGGCAACCTCGAGCGCGCCGCCGTCGAACTCGCCCTCGAGTGGCGCCAGGACAAGGCCATACGCCAGCTTGAGGCCATGCTCCTCGCAGCCAACCGAGAGAACCTCTTGCTCGTCTCGGGCACCGGCGAAGTCATCATTCCCGACGACGGCGTGATCGCGATCGGTTCCGGCGGCATGTATGCCCTCGCCGCCGCGCGCGCCCTCACCGCCAACACCGATCTCCCCGCGCCGACGATCGCCCGAAAATCGCTCGAAATCGCCAGTGAAATCTGCGTCTATACGAACGGCAACATCCTCGTCGAAGAAGTGTAAACGCTACAATACCCACTCGCCCATCGAAATTTGTACCGGCGTCCCTTCGGAATCCCCGCCATCAAGGTGGCGGGGATTCCGGGAACGCCGTAGGCGTCCAAAAGTCTTTTGCTTCTTTTCTTCAGAAAAGAAGAGCCAAAAGGAGCAAAACGAAGAAGAGGTACCCCCATGCAAAACATGAGCCCCAAGCAGATCGTCGACGAGTTGGACCGCTACATCATCGGCCAGGACGCCGCCAAGCGTGCCGTCGCCGTTGCGCTGCGCAACCGTTACCGCCGAAGCCAAATCGATCCGGACATGCGCGATGAGATCTCGCCCAAAAACATCATCATGATCGGGCCGACCGGCGTCGGCAAAACCGAGATCGCGCGGCGCCTTGCCAAACTCGTCGAGGCACCTTTCGTCAAAGTCGAGGCGACGAAGTTTACCGAGGTCGGCTACGTCGGCCGCGACGTCGAGTCGATCATCCGCGACCTCATGGAGGCGTCGATCCGCCTCGTCAAGCAGGGCCAGCAGGAGAAAATCCAGGCCATGGCCGACGCGCTCGCCGAACAGCGGCTGATCAAGCTGCTCGTTCCGATCGAGAAAAAGCGCGAACACGCGGACAACCACCAGAATCCTATGGCGCTTTTGCTGTCGCTCACCAGTGGCAACACCCAGCCCCAAGAGCCCGAAGACACGCTCTCCGACGAGGAAAAGACCGTCTACCGCAACAAGCGCGAAGAGGTCGAGGCGCGTTTGCGCCGCGGAGAGCTCGAAGATCATATCATCGAAATCGAAGTCGAGGAGTCGCCCAAGCTCGGCATGGACATCTCCAACATCGGCGTCGGCATCGACATGGGCGACATGTTGGGCGGCGTGATCCCCAAGAAGAAAAAACGCCGCAAGCTGACCGTGGCCGACGCGCGAAAAATACTCGTGCAAGAAGAGGTCGATAAGCTGATCGACATGGACGACGTGATCGCCAAGGCCATCGAACGCGCCGAGCAGGACGGCATCGTCTTCATCGACGAGATCGACAAGATCGCCGGCAAAAGCTCGCACCACGGACCCGACGTCTCCCGAGAAGGCGTGCAGCGTGACATCCTTCCGATTGTCGAGGGAAGCACCGTCACGACGAAGTATGGGCCTGTCAAGACCGACTTCATCCTGTTCATTGCGGCAGGGGCGTTTCACGTCGCGAAAGTGACCGATCTGATCCCGGAGCTCCAGGGACGTTTTCCGATCAGCGTCGAACTGGCGAGCCTCACGAAAGACGACTTCGTCCGCATCCTCCGCGCGCCGGACAACGCCATTACCAAGCAATACGCTGCGCTGTTGAGCGTCGACAACATCGACCTCGTATTCGAAGACGATGCGCTCGAAGCGCTCGCCGAGTACGCGTCGATCGACAACGAGGTCCACGAAAACATCGGCGCGCGCCGCCTCCATACCGTGATGGAAAGTCTGCTCAGCGACATCAGCTTCAACGCCAGCGGCTTGCACCCGCGCGTGACCGTCCGGATCGACCAAACCTACGTCAAGGAGCACCTCGACGCGCAGATCTTTCGCCGAAACATCGATAAATACGTCATATAGAATATTTATTCTTTTAAATGCGGGGAATCATGCAAGTTTCCTCGCATTTTTTGTGCAAATGATCTGGAATAATTCGCAATATTATCGTAAAGAGTGGGATCAGCTCTATGAATTTCCACTTATTGCACAATCATATACTTACAATTTGAAAAAATCTTGTAAATCGAGTTGCATTCCACGGTGTGAAGGCGTATAATAGTCTTACTCCATGCGATTTACATGCACTTATACTAGGTATTCTTTACAATTCAAACAATTCAATGCTTATGTGTGAATGCCTTCGTATATTTGCAAAATAGACCACGAGGAGGACCTATGAAAACCCTTTACCGTTCCATCTACTTGTTTTTGTTTACCTTTGCGTTGATGAGCATCGCATTCGTTTCGACCGCTTTGGCCGCCGACACCGCTCGCATGGGTGTCGTCGTTGCTGACAAAGTCAACATTCGCAAAGACCCCTCGAGCGAAGCCGAGATCATCGGCCGCTACTCCCAGGATACGCGCATCGTCATCACTGGCTCGAAGGGCAGCTACTTCCAAGTGAATTACAATGGCGCCACCGGATACGTCAGCGACGAGTTCGCCGTCGCGTATGACTACGACAAAGGCCGCATCAATGCCTCGAACGTCAACCTGCGCGAAGGACCCAACACCGACAGCGACGTCGTCACCACGGCCGACCGAGGGGACACCGTCTATGTCTACGGCAATTCCGGCGAGTTTTACCGCGTGACCTATGGCCAAAAGGCGGGCTATATCTCCAAAGATTTCATCGACGTCGGCGGGTCGTCTTCGGAAGGATCGTCGTCCTCGAAGTCGAGCAGCAAGAGCGAGGACAAGAAAGAGGAGAAAACCAAGTCCTATTCCCGTTCGGTCAAGACGGGCGGTTTTTCGGAAGAAGAACTCTACCTCATTGCGCAAGTCGTATACTGCGAAGGGCGCGGCAGCGGCTCCGAATCCTACAGGGCGCTCGCGTCGGTGATCTACAACCGCGTCGCCTCGAAGCGATTCCCCAATTCCGTCGAAGGCGTCGTCTTCCAGGATGGCCAATTCTCCGTCTGCAACAACCGCGAAAAGTTCCTCGCCACCAAACCCGATCGCAAATCGCAGGACGCCGTTTACAGTGTCTTTATCGACGGCGAGCTCACCTTGCCTGCCGACGTCTGCTACTTCAAAAGCGACCGACTCTCCAAGGATTGGGGCGGCTCGCGGGAGTATTACGCCACGATCGGCGGGAACATGTACTACACCTAAACCGAACATACAACAAAAGCGCCTGAGAGACAGGCGCTTTTTTGCTGCGCTTGCGGGTTCTCAAGCGAACCGCGCTGGAGATCGTCGCATATGCTGTAGCATGCCTGCGGCACCGCTGCCTGCTGACGCGGGCGTGCAAAGCTGCGGTTTTGCGAATGAAAATGGTAGGAGGAGAAATCATGAAGTCTTGGAGCCGCCCATTGATCGTCGCGCTTTGGGTCACGTTGATTACGGTGATCATTTTTGCCGTGGTCGGCATCACAGTCGTACCCGCCACGAGCAGCGGACTGATGATCGCGGTTGCGTCGCTGTTTGCGCTGACAGCACTCGTTGCCTCGTTCATGCTGCTGCATCGCATCGAACCACGCTTGCGAACCCTGCGCAACGACTTGGTGCTCAACATCATCCTGTCGCTGCTGCTTATTCTCTTTTTGCTTTATCTGACTTTCGTGTTGCCGCTCACCGGAGCGATTTTGAGTTTGATCCAGTTTGGGATACTGCTGTTCTTGTTCGTGGCGCTGATTGCGTCCGTGCTCTTTACCGCACTTTATTTCGTCGTCTGCAATCGCAGGGACTTCGAATGTGACTGAGCAGCGAACTCTTTTTTCCCGAACTCCTTTTTTCTATCTTCCTTTTCTGCTCTTCCTTTTCTTAAAAGAAAAGGAAGCCAAAAGATCTTTGGGCATCCCTGAAATCTCCGATTTCCAAGGATGCCTGTTCGCCGAGACGCCCGCCACAACCATGGCGGGCGTCTCGATGTGGTGCGGTTGCTGACAAGCGATCGTTTCGTTTTTGTGTTAGATTCGTTATTTGTGTTAGAAGTGAAAGGGATTAGGGTTTATCGTGTTGCGTTGCTGCGCGGTAACGCAGGTAATCTTCGATGCGTCCGGTTTGCGAAAAGACTTGCCAGTGGCGGCTGCGTTCGCCATTGCGATCCGTTGCTTTCTTCATGGGTGCTGCCTCCATTGCCGCCCTTTGGGGCGTTAGTTTTGATCGACGTAGCCGAACATGCGCAGATCGCTGGTCTTGTCGCGCCAGTTTTCGCGCACCTTGACCCAGAGTTGCAGGTTGACGCGCGTGTCCATCATCCATTCGATCGGTGGGCGCGCCTTGCTGCCGATGCGCTTGAGCATCGCACCTTGCTTGCCGATCACGATGCCTTTGTGGCTTTCGCGTTCGCAGTAGATGGTCGCCCAAATGTCGGTCATTGTACCGGTTTCGCGCTGTTCAATCTTGTCGATGTCGACGCCGATGCCGTGCGGGACCTCTTCGTCGAGGCATTCGAGCGTCGCCTCGCGGATCATTTCGGCGCAGATCACGCGCTCGGGTTGATCGGTAACCATGTCGTCGGGGAAGTATTGGGGGCCCTCGACGAGGTAGCGTTGGAGGGCTTCCTTGAGCGCATCGAGACCGTCGCCCCTCGCGGCGCTGATCCGGAGGGTTTGATCGATCCAGTCTTCTTGGGCAAGGCGTTCTTCGCAGGCCTTGAGCTGCTCATCGGAAGCGATGTCGATTTTGTTGATCGCCGCGATGACGGGGGAGCCCTTTCGGATGCGGGCGAGGATGGCTTCGTCTCGCTCTCGCAGGCCTGCGATCGGGTCGGCGACAAAGAGCACGCACTCGACGTCGCGCGCGGCGGCATAGGCGGTGTTGACCATGAATTCGCCGAGGCGGTTGTGTGGCGTGTGAATGCCGGGCGTGTCGATGAAGACGATCTGGTAGTCGGCTTCGGTCAGCACGCCGCGGATGCGATTGCGCGTCGTCTGGGCTTTTCGCGAGACGATGGCGACTTTTTGACCGATCAACGCGTTCATCAGTGTGGACTTTCCCGCGTTGGTCGATCCGACGATCGAGATGAAGCCCGATCGGGTCTTGTGGTGCATGTTCGTCTGGCCTCCATAGGGTATGCGTTATTTCAGCTGCGATTTGTCAAACGAATGCGGGAGAAGGGCGCCGAGTTCGTAAACGCGGTAGTCGCCCTTTCGGTTGACGACGATCACGGGCATGTCCGGCCCGCAAAACTCGGTCATGACCTGACGGCAAGCCCCACAGGGCATGGGGAAATCGTCGTAAGCCCCCGAGATGGCGATGGCTGTGAAACGCTTTTCACACTCGGACACGCCCTTGAAAATGGCCGTGCGTTCGGCGCAATTTGTCAGGCCATAGGAAGCGTTCTCGATGTTGCATCCGGTATAGTACGCGCCGCTTTCGCCCTTGATGCAGGCGCCCACTTTGAAGTTCGAATAAGGTGCGTATGCGCGATCGCGCACGTCGACCGCCATGCGCGCGATCTTCTTGATTTCGATGTCGTGCATGTCCTTCCCCCCACGGTTCCAACGGCACGCGCCTGACAGCGATAGGCGCGACTTTTTCCTGTTTTTGCTTTCTCCCTTGTTCCTCCAGTATGCCTTTGTTTTGACGCTGCGTCAAGGCTCGCCGACGATGCAGATTTCGCCAGCCGGCCGATCGTTCGCTGCGCGATCGCCCGTGCACCCCGCGCTTTGGAGGCTTGCTTGTGCTATAATGAGGCGAAAAACATTTGCTTTTTGGGGTGTCGCAATGAAAGAGCCTTCCACCATCCGTTGGCAGAGACTGCCGCCCGATGATTCGATCGAACAGATCCTCCATGCCGCTGTCGCCGAAACGCTCCGACGCTTCGACGTTCAAAATCCCGGGGTCGCGTTTTTGCTCGCGGACGACGAGTGCTTGTGCATTCTCAACCGCGACTGGCGCGGTCTCGATCGCCCGACCGATGTGTTGAGCTTTGCCGAACGCGAAGGAGAAGCGCTTGTTTCGCCTTCGTCGCGGCAGTTTTTGGGCGACATCGCGATCTCGCTCGATACGGCGCGGCGACAATCGGAAGAGTACGGCCACAGCCTGGAACGGGAAATTGCCTTTTTAGCCATCCATGGTCTCTTGCATCTTCTCGGCTATGATCACCAAAGCGCCGACGAAGAAAGGGAGATGTTTGCGTTGCAGCGCGAAATCCTCGGGGCGTTGGCTGCGAGCGGCGCATGTTCGTGATCGCGGCGAAACAGCACAAAAGCCATGGCATGCATGGCTTTTGTGAGGGGAAATGTCGCCTGACAAATGGGGTGGAAGATGCGGATCGCGTTTCGGAAACTCATGTCATAGCAGGCAATCGGGTGTTTGTCAGGCAATCGGATGGGGGATGGTCTCCAGCCCCGCACGGCCTGCGCCGCGACGCTCGCTATGCCGCCGTGCGGCTGCGCGAGGCCGGAAACACAAGATCGGGGCGGATTTAGGCGGCGTTGTTCGCAGCAGCCCCAGCGGGTGCAGTCGAAGGACGCTGCGGCATGGCGGCTTTGATGGCGTCGGCTTGGGCCTGGGTGATGACGCCCGCGCTCACCATCGCGGCAAACATGTCGGTCTTGGCAGTTTCTTTGTTGGCTTCGAAATAGGCTTTGCGCTCTTCTTCGCTCATGGCTTTGGCTTTATCCATTTCGGCCTGGCGATTGGACTTCTGGGTCTCCATATAGGCGCTGATCTTGTCGGCCGTAGCCTGGTCGATCGTGTCGGCTGCGACGAGGCTGGTGAGATCGAGCTTCTTCATGCCGCGTCCCATGCCGCCCTCATGCTGGGGCATGGCAGCTTTGATGGCGTCGGCTTGGGCCTGGGTCAGGATGCCCGCGCTCACCATCTCAGCGAACTGATCGGTTTTTGCGCTGCCTTCCGCGGGTTTGTTGGCTTCGAAATAGGCTTTGCGTTCCGCTTCGGTCATCGCTTTGACCTTTTCCATCTCGGCCTGGTGTTCGGCCTGTTTGCTGTCGATGTAGGCGGTCACTTTGTCGGCGGTCGCCTGGTCGATCGTACCGGCGGTGACGAGGCTCGTCAGGTCGAGTTTTTTCATGCCGCGTCCCATGCCGCCTTCATGTTGGGGCATGGCCGCCTTGATCGCGTCGGCTTGGGTTTGGGTCAGGATACCCGCGCTCACCATCTCGGCGTAGCAGTCGAGCTTTGCGCCGTCGGCAGGGCGATTGGCTTCCATGTAGGCTTTTCGTTCTTCTTCCGTCATGGCCTTGACTTTTTCCATCTCGGCCTGACGCGCTTCCTGTTTGCTGGCCATGTAGGCGGTGACTTTATCGGCGGTCGCCTGGTCGATCGTGCCGGCAGCCACGAGGCTGGAGAGGTCCATCGCCTTCATGTCGCCGCCGCGGCCACGGTGTCCGGGCTTTTCGTTGTTTGCGGGATTGGTGGCGGTCACGGTGGTCGTCACAGTCGTGGTGGTGGCCGTGTCATCGGCGGCCAGCGCGGTCAAGATGCCGAAGCTTCCCAAACTCAAGCTTGCAACGGTGAGCCCGAGGGCCAGACATTTCATCAAATTCTGTTTCATGTGCTTTCTCCTTATTCGTTCTTACTTCTTGTTTCTTACTTCTTGCTTCTTACTTCATGGTTCTGACTTTTTTGCGTTTCATTATCCGATATCGGTTGCTGCCGACCCGACGCATTTAGGATAAGCCTTTCATGTGATGGTCATGTGACGGCTTGATGGCGTTTTCGGTCATTCTTTGTGCTTCTTTTCGCGCAAAAATGTGGCGAAAATGCGGCGGCAGGGCGCGCGACGTTTTGGGTACGCCAAAAAGAGTGGTCTTTCGGCCACTCTTTTTGGGTCTTGCACGTAACGTTTACTTCGAGTAGTGTTCTGACGTCGTGAAGGAAAGGGTGAGGCTGTTGCGAAGGAGGCTTTGAATCGAGTAACCGTAGAGCAGTGGTGTGCAGGGAAGGCCGTTGTTTTCGGCGAGAACTTCCTTCGATTCGAGCAGGCCGGTGCGCTGGATCTTGATCGGCTGGACCGAAGCGGCGTCGATGCGGATGGTATAGGTCGTGTTTTCCGGAAGCTTGTTGTAGTTCGTAAAGCGTATGTAGAAGTTGCCGTTCGGCGGAACGTTCGACAGGGGGTTGCCCTGTGCGTCGACGATCAGCACTTCCAGTCCCGGCTTGTCGGCCATGAGGGAGATGTTATAGGGAACGGTCGCGTCGGTCGATACGGGGATGTCGCGTACGCCGAGGTTGAAGGGCCCCCAGGTGTCGCGCTTGAGCGTCATAGAGGCGCCCGGCGTGATCGTCACATCGGTGAAGATCGCGGAGTCGCTGCCCAGGTTGGCCGTCAAGAGGGCATACAGGCTCGGAACGAGCGGATTCGTTTCGCCGACGTAACCAGCGCCCCAATCCCAACTCGTAATGCCGTGCATCTGCCGCCAGATCACAAGCTGCGTCGCGAAGAAGATGTCATCCTCGGTCAGCTGGAGTGCGTCGTCGGACGAGTAGCCGATCGAGACGTAGTAGGCGCGCGCGTCTTCAAGCGACAGATAGGGCGTGCTGTGCTTGACGAGCCACAGCAGGTCAGGCGCGATCTGGTGGGTCACTTCGTCGTAATAGGTGCCCGGGTAGGTGCGGATGTCGGTCGCGTAGGTGTCGAATTCGACGAGCGATTTGCTGTCGAAAATGGGGTAGGGGACCATATAGGTATCGTAATAATACTCGGCGCTTTCGCCGTATACGTCTGCGAGTCGGCCGGCGTCAAAGTTATTGTAATTGAGTAAGTAGCGTCCGCTCATCAAGCGGCTGAGCGTCGCCATGTCGAGATCGCGTACCGCCGTGAACGTCGCGGCGTCGGCGCTCGTCGTGATGCTCGCCGAACGCGTGATTGTGGGTTTGTTGGAATCTTTCGGCTTGGACGTCTCCATCGCAGGTGCCGGTTCCATTTCAGCGCTCGCTTCGCGGGAATTTGCCTGCTGCGCGTTGGCGCCCGTCTCGCCTTCGAAGGGGTTTTTCACACTGAGCCGCGCGATGCTGACGCATACGACAAATACCGCAAGCACGGCCAATGCAATGATGGTGTTCTTCTTTTTGAGCCTGTTCATGACATATCCTCCTCGTAAATTGAAAGATGATTTCCCAAACCTTGACGTTCAGATGCCAAAATTCGCCAACAGCATCCTGCGACCGTGCAACTGACATAAACAATCTATTCCAGCTATGATGAAAACATGCGTGGGAGAAACAAAAAAGAATGGGCAAGCGCACGACAAAACGCCCCTCCCGTGGGGAGAGGCGTCGGTGCTGGGCGTTAGGATCTGTATCTATCTGTGTGGCTGTCGTAAGGCGGACATTCAGGTGAGCGGAAGGCCGGACGTTTCGGGCAAGACTTCGATCGAAACGGGTGCCGGAGACTTCTTCTGGCTCTCGGAAAGCAGGCGCCATACACCTACAGCCGCGAAGATCAGCCCCAAGATGACGCCGTACCACACGTCGATCATATCGCCGGGCGTGTCGATCAGCGCCGAAGACACGATCGCGTTGACTTCGTAGGCGTTCAGCAAGTAGCCTTCGCTCCGGAAGATCCATGCCACTTCGAACAAGAGCGATTCATAGCAGGCGAAGAGCACGCAGAACAGCGATACAAAGATCAGGATCGCGCCCTCGGCTTTGCCGCGTCGCCCACCCATGAGGTGATAGCCCTTCTGCGCGCCATACGCGATCAAGAAACCACAGGCCGCCGCGATGTAGCCGAAATGCGAAAGTAAGATCCAGGGAATGGTCGCGATGATGCCGCCTGCGAACGCGCCGATCGCGCCGCGTATGGCACGACTACCTGACTGGGCGGCGCCGCTTGCATAGGCTTGCCGGGTCTTTTCGGCACAAGACACACAAAGCGCTGCCGGCGTGTCGTCGAGCCGGTAAAAGGTCAGGCTTTCACGCGCCTTTCCACACGCAAAACACGCGCCCGCCATGTCGGACGTTTCGAGCCAGTCGGCACAGCCCACGAAAAAGCGCTGTATATCGGCTGTGGCCTGTCCCGCGCGCGCCAAACGGAGATCGGCTACCAGACAGGAAGCCTTCTGCGCGAACGTCAGCGAGATATAGACATGAGGAGCGCTCTTTTTCCAGATCGCGCCTTGCTTTTGAAGAGATCTCGCAGCACGCTTCGACCGATCGACCTTCCATTCAAAGTGAAAACAGCCGCCCATTTCGCTCGCGCGAAAGGGGATGCCCTTGGTTGCGCCGTAAACCCACTCGCCCTCGACCGAAAAAGTGCCCCAGGCAGCCAGTGCGCGCAATGCGTCGTGCATGTGTGATCTCCTCCAAAAACAAACTTCTAATTATTGGAGTGTTTGTCAAAAAATTTGGAAGGGGAGTCGGTTGGAATTTCCACGGTCCGCCAAAGCTACCGCGAATCGATGGATTCATACAATTGACAGTGAAATCAACTGCCTATAATTATACTATATTTTCCAGTCGCGTACAAGCCCGAAAAAAGCGATTGCAGCAAGGACAAAGCGCTCGTGATATGATAGAATAACAAAGTGAACTTTGCCGAATCTTACGAGGAGATGTCTTCTTATGGGTCTTGAACAGCGCAAATGGATACGCATGGCGGCGATCGGCCTGTCTTTGGGCCTCGGGGCCGCGCCACTCGCGGGCTGTGATACCATCATCCCCGCCCTGTCCAGCCAGGTCAAACAAGAGGGCGACACGGGAACGACTGCGACCGACGCAGAGGCGACGGATCTCCCGGCCACCGAAACGTCCGCCGAAGCATCGGCTTCGGACGCCGTGTGGGTCGATATGACGCCTTCGCCGCCTGAGAGCGAATCGCCTGCGGTTGCGGCCAGCGTGGCCCCTACAAGCGCCCCGCCCTCTGATCCCACGCCAAACGCCGCCCTACAGCCCGGCGGAGAGGTGCCGCCCCTCGTCGCGACCAGCGCGGCCCCCGGCGAGATCCCCATCCCCGGCGACGCCATCGTGATCGCTTCTTCCCTCAACGTCCGCATGGAGCCCGATTCCAAATCGGAAATCGTGTGGGGTTTGTTTGCCAACGCACACGTCAAAGTGATCGAGGATGCGGGCGAATGGTACCGCATTCGCGTGGGCGATGTGATCGGCTACGTCAAAAAGGAATTCCTCGCCCCGTCGGACGGCCAGCTCAAGCCGACAACGGAGACGATCGCGTTTTATGACGACGTCGCGGGCGCCTTCAAGAGCGTCGAAAAGTCCTTTTATTGGGTGATTTACGGCGGCAACCCCCGCCGCTTTGATGGAAAATTGCCTGCGCAATGCTTTGAATACGACAAGTCGGGCACCCTGCTGGTTAGCAATTACGTCAAGGACATCGCGAAGAAAATGGGCAGGGCACTTTATCAATCCGACGTCTATTCCGTCAACTGCTATTTCGGCCAATATTACCCCAGTGCCAAAAAGGAAGACGGTACGGTGTATGAAACCGGCATCCACGAAGGCATCGACTTCGGTGGCCCCGCACTCGATTCCACCTTCTACGCGCTGACCGACGGCGAAGTGATCGCCGTCAACGACAGCAACGACAACAAAGAATACGCCTGGATCGCCGTCGAAACGGACGGTCATACGGTGTTTTACATTCACCAGCGCCGCTCCTACGTCAACGTCGGCGACAAAGTGAAAAAAGGCGATCGCCTCGGTGACCAGGGCGACATCGGCGCGCCCGGCGCTTCCCACGTCCACGTCGCAGTCAGCAAAGGCCGCACCGAAACATTTGCCCGCAGCAAAGACACCGAGCTGACCGACGATCCCCCCTACGAATTTTGGAAAAACCAGGGATATTGATGCATGCAGATCACAGTATATGATGCGACCCTTCGAGAAGGCGCACAGAGCGCTGGTACGAGCTTTTCGCTCGACGACAAGCTCAAATTGGTTGACCTGCTCGATCGCCTCGGTGTCGCTTACATCGAGGCGGGCAATCCCGGCTCGAATGCCAAAGACGCCGCACTTTTTGCGCGCATGCAGCACAAAAAACTCCGACATGCGACGCTGGCCGCGTTTGGATCGACGGCGCGCGTCGGACGCCCGCCCGACCAGGATGCCAACCTCGCGGCTCTCCTGTCCGCCGAAACCCCCGCAGTCGCGATCTTCGGCAAAAGCTGGGATTTCCACGTCGGCGCCGTGCTCCATTGCAGCCTCGAAGACAACCTCCAACTGATCGAATCGAGCGTCGCCTTCTTGAAATCCAAGGGGCGCGAAGTCATTTACGACGCCGAACACTTCTTCGACGGCTGGAAGCACAACCCCGAATACGCCTTGCAGACGATCGAAGCCGCCCAACGCGGCGGGGCCGATTGGATCTGCCTCTGCGACACCAACGGCGGTTGCCTGCCCCACGAGATTCGCGCCGGCGTCGACCAGGCTTTCGACTACGCGCACGAGCGCTTCGACCACGAGATGCGCCTCGGCATCCACACCCACGACGATTCGGGCCTCGCCATCGCCAACAGCATCGAGGCCGTCCGCGCCGGTGCGACGATGGCCCAGTGTACCCTCAATGGCTGGGGTGAACGATGCGGAAACGCCAACCTCTTTTCCTTGGTTGGCAATTTGCAACTCAAGATGGGCTGCCGTTGCTTGGAAGACGACGCGCTCAAACAATTCCTGCCGGCATCGCTCTTCGCCAGCGAAGTCGCCAACCGCTCTCCCGACAAGCGCGCCCCCTTCGTCGGTCGCGACGCCTTTGCCCACAAGGCCGGCATGCACATCGACGCCGTCAAAAAAGCGCCCGAAACCTTCGAGCACATTCCGCCCGAAAGCGTCGGCAATGAGAGGCGCATTCTCATTTCGGAAGTCTCCGGCCGCAGCGGCGTGCTCGACAAGCTGACCGCCTTTGTGCCCGGCATCGCCAAAGACTCGCCCGAAGTCGTTCAGATCGTCGATATGCTGAAGGAAAAAGAGGCGATCGGCTACCAGTTCGAAGTCGCGGAAGCCTCCTTCCAGCTCCTCGTTCGCCGCAAGCTCGCCATGCACAAGCCTTTCTTCGACGTCCGCGAATTCAAAGTCGTCGCCACCACGCCCGCCGAACCCATGCACACCGCCACGGTCATGGTTCGCGTACAGGTCGGCGGCGTCGAGGAGATCACAGCCGCCGACGGCGATGGTCCGGTCAACGCGCTCGACTTGGCCCTGCGCAAAGCGTTGGAACGCTTCTTCCCCTCGCTCAAACGCATGCGACTCAGCGATTTCAAAGTGCGCGTGCTAAACTCCAAGGACACCGCTTCGTCTGTCCGCGTCCTGATCGAATCGACCGACGGCGAAAGCGTCTGGACGACCGTCGGTGTCCATGCCGATATTTTGCAAGCCTCTTTTTTCGCGCTCTACGATTCGCTCGAGTACAAACTCCTGCTCGATCACAATCGATTCGAGGCCGAAAGAGCGACGCGCAACCGCGATTCGTCCTCGCATCTCGACCCCAAGTAACCCTTTGTCGCCACAAACCATTTTATCCCTGGACCAAAACGCGCGAAAGTGGCTTCCCACCACTTTTTTCGTTTTGGAGCGGCGTCGAAAAACATACATATTCAGAGGAAATTGCGGCTCGACTTGCGGGGTTGTGCTTGATGCTATTGACAAAGCGAGGTAGAATGGATACATTGATGTCAAACGTCGAGTTCAGGAAAGGGAGACAAGGATATGCGGAATGCTCTATGCCGGGAGGCAGGCGCGGGGCGCTGGTTGGAAATGGGCGGAGGCGAACTTTTGCAGCAAATGCTCGGAGAGAGCAGTGCGATGTCGCCCAACGTCGTTCACGGTCTGGCGAACTTCGCCGGCTTGTATGAGCTGTCTGACGATCAGGTGCTCGTCGGCGCGGCGGGTGGCGTTGGAAACAAAATCAAGGTCGCGTTCGGCCTCAACCGCCACAGCACCATCGGCATCGATTGCGTCGCCGGCGCGGTCAACGACCTCGCCTGCCACGGCGCGAAACCGCTCTTGTTCATGGATTACATCGCCACCGGTAAGATCTACCCCGAAAAGATCTCCGTGATCATGAACGGCGTCATGCGTGGCTGCCATGAAGCCAAGCTCGCTTTGATCGGCGGCAAGACGACCGAAATCCCCGGCTTTTACAAGCTGGACGAATACGAACTCGCCGGATTTGCCATGGGCGTCGTCAGCCGCGAAAAGCTGATCGACGGCAGCGCCATCCGCTCGGGCGACGTCCTGGTGGGACTGGCCTCCAACGGCGTCCACACCAGCGGCTTTTCCGTCATCCGAAAGCTCTTTTCGATCGACGCCGTCGCGCTTAACATTTACGTCGATTCGCTCGGAAGCAACCTCGGCGACGAACTCCTCCGCCCGACGCGCATCTACGCCTCGACCGTGCTGTCGCTCACGCGACGCTTCACGATCAACGGCATCGCCAACATCGTCGGCGGCGGTATGCTCCGCAACGTTCCGCGCATGCTCCCCAACGGCCTCCAGGCACGCATTTTCCGCGACGCCTGGCCCATTCCGCCCGTATTCGAAATCATACGCGCCGCCAACAAGACACCCATGGACGACTTGTTCAGCGTCTTCAACATGGGCATTGGCCTCGTACTCGCCGTCCCCGCCGACTGTGCCGACGCCGTCGTCCGCTGCGCACGCGAGCTCGACGAGCGCGCCTTCATCATCGGTGACGTCGTCCGCAACAGCGAAGAGGGCATGGTCATCGTCGACTAGGGGTACGCGCCGGGATCCGCGCTTTTTTGAAAAAAAGCTGCGCAAAAAACTTTCGTACCACCCCGAGAAGGCCGCCTTGATCATGGCGGCCTTCTCGATGTGACTTCCTTCAGGGCACCCCTGTTGTTTCAGAGTACGAAGGAATCAGAAATACGTGTTGCGTTGTAAAACAAAGGAATCCGAAGCAAGGGTATCCGTTATGCCATGCTTGTCGATAGGGATTCCAAAGGGACTTGTCCCTTTGGTCGGGGTTTGGGGGATGAAATCCCCCAAGAAAGGGGTTTTCTATGAGAGCGTTTCTTTCGGTGTCGGATAAAAGTGGGCTTGTGGACTTTGCGAAGGGATTGCGCGAGCTGGGCGTGGAGTTGATTTCGACGGGCGGTACGGCCAAGGCGCTGCGCGATGCGGGCCTCGATGTGACCGGTGTGAGCGATGTGACGGGATTTCCGGAGTGCTTGGACGGGCGGGTCAAGACCCTGCACCCACGGATCCATGCCGGTATACTGGCGCGGCGCGATCGACCGGAGCATATGGCGCAGATCGCCGAACTTGAGATCGAGCCGATCGACCTCGTCGTCGTCAACCTCTATCCCTTCAAGCAAACGATTGCGAAACCGGATGTGACGCTGGAAGAGGCGATCGAAAACATCGACATCGGCGGGCCGAGCATGCTGCGCGCCGCCGCAAAGAATTGGCAGGGCGTCGCCAGCATCGTCGATGTCGATGACTACGCCGTCGTATTGGAAGAACTGCGAAAGAAAGGCGAGGTCAGCCGAGAAACGAAGTTCCGGCTCTGCGCCAAGGTCTTTTCACATACGGCGGCATACGACGCGCTGATCGCGGCGTACTTGGCGCCACAAGCCGGACTCCCGGAATACGGCGACGCATTGACGCTGACGTTCGAAAAGGCGCAGGACATGCGTTACGGCGAAAACCCGCACCAGAGCGCTGCCTTTTACCGCCGGGTCGGTGCGCAACCGGGTTGCTTGACCGACGCCGAGCAGCTCAACGGCAAGCAGCTCTCCTACAACAACATCAACGACACGAACGGAGCGCTCGATCTGCTGCGGGAATTCCAGGACGAGATCGCCGTCGTCGCCGTCAAGCACGGGAATCCCTGCGGGGTCGGTGTAGCGGACACGGTGTTCGAAGCCTACAAGAAAGCATACGAGGCAGATCCGGTGTCGGTTTTCGGGGGGATCGTCGTCACGAACGCACCGATCGACGCGCAGACTGCCCAGGAGATGGTGCAGATCTTCCTGGAAGTGATCGTCGCGCCCGCCTACAGCGATGAGGCTGTCGCGATCCTCCACACCAAGCAGAATTTGCGCGTGTTGCGTCTGCCGAGCGTCAACCACGATCTCGTGACACGCCAGGAGATCAAGAGCGTTGCGGGGGGGCTTCTCGTGCAGGACATGGATCTCGTGCTGCTCGACGGGACGCCGATCTGCGCGACCAAACGCCAGCCCACCGAAGACGAAATGAAAAACGCGCTTCTGGCATGGAAGGTCGTCAAGCACGCCAAATCGAACGGCATCGCGATCGCCAAGGATGGGCAGTCGCTCGGGATCGGACCGGGACAGGTCAATCGGATCTGGGCCGTCGAATCGGCCATCGCGCGGAGCGGCGACAAAGTCCAGAGGGCCGCGTTGGCGTCGGACGCTTACTTCCCCTTTGACGACTGCGTGAAAGCCGCCGCAAAAGCCGGCATTCGCTGCGTCATCCAACCCGGTGGATCGCTGCACGACGAAGACTCCGTCAAGGCTTGCGACGAGGCTGGCATCGCCATGCTCTATACCGGCATTCGCCACTTTAAACACTGATCGCCGACGGTTGTTCGGATGCAACCCAACGCCCCTGTACCATAAGTACATCGAGAAAGCCGCCCTGATCAAGGCGGCTTTCTCGGGGTTGTACAAAAGTTTTTTGCCAGCTTTTTTTCAAAAAAGCGCGTCCCCCAAGCGCGTGCCTAGTCGAGCTTGAGTATCGCCTCCTGCTGCTGCCCCGCCTCGTAACGGCGGGGGAGTTCGACCCAATAGTTGTCGCCGTCGACCTCGACCATCGGCACTTTGCCGCGCGAGACGATCGAGCAGACGCGTCCCTGCGCGGTCAGGTGCGCGACGACGTTTTCGAGCAGCGCTTCGTTGTCCAGCGCGTTTGCGTCGAGCGGCACGTGGATGTCGTCGTGTCGGTAAAACATGGCGTCCGCCTCCTTCCTTGGCTACGCTCATCCTAACCGAATTTGATCGCAAAGTCAAAGCGTTGACATTTCTTTGGGCTGTTTAGTATAATGATGGAAGTGTATGCCAAGGTTGTGGCATCGTGAGTTGGATTTTGGGAGAACACCAATCATGGCCGAAGAAAGATTGATCGCGGAAAAGGTGATCGCATTGATCTCCGATATGACCGGCGTCGACCGGAGAACCGTTCGGATGGAGGAATCGCTCGATCATCTGCATGTCGACGATTTGGGACTTGTCGGCATTATGATGGACCTCGAAGACGCGTTCGACGTCGTCGTCGACGACAGTGTCAATGTTCGAACCGTGAACGACATCGTTCAGTGCTTCTGCGTCGCGCGGGCACATGAAAGGACTTCGAGCCTACAAAGACGCGCGCATACGGCTTGATCGACCATGGCGGGGCAGGTGCGCCCCGCTTTTTTTCGCCTGAGGAGGGACCCCATGCAGTTTACATTTCGAACGGCGGGCCAAATTTGCTTCGAAGCCGGCGCCAGGCGCGCGATCGGCAAACTTGTCGCACCGCTTTCGCAAAACGTCGCGCTCTTTACCGGTGGCGAAAGTCTTCGCAAGAGTGGCGAGCTCGATCGCGCAATCGCCTCGCTTCAGGCCGAAGGCGTTCACGTGACGCTTTTTGACGGCATTCACCAAGAGCCGGATTGTGAAACCGTCGATCGCTTGGTGCGCGAAACCCGGGCTGCGGGTTGCCGCGGCATCGTCGCGATCGGCGGAGGCAGCGTCATGGACGTCGGCAAATCCGTCGCCGGTCTGGTCGATGCGGATGGCGGCGTGCGCGACTACCTCGACGGCGTCGGCATTGGGAAAGAACTGCAAAACCCGTCTCTGCCCTTTGCCGTGCTTCCTACGACGTCGGGCACCGGCTCGGAAACGACGAACAACGCCGTGTTGATCTCGCGCGCCGAAGGCTGGAAACGCTCGATTCGCGACGACAAACTGCTGCCCGCGCTCGTGATCGTCGATCCCGAACTGATGCTGGCATTGCCTCCCGCACAGACGGCCGAATCGGGCATGGATACGGTCGCGCAGCTCATCGAGGCCTATACGTCTCGGTGCGCGACTGCCATGAGCGATACGGTGGCACTTTCGGGATTGGCGCACGCTTCGGCCCTCCCGAAAGCATTTTCTTTCGGAGCCAGCATCGACGCGCGTTCTTCGATGGCCTTCGCTTCGCTGATGAGCGGCATCGCCATCACACAGGGCGGCGTCACCGCCTGCCACGGCCTGGCATCGGGCTTTGGCGGCGCGCTCGGCGTTCCGCATGGACGGGCTTGCGCCATCTTGTTGCCACACGTCATGCAGCTCAACCGCGACGCGTTGCCCGAGCGCTACCGCGACATCGCGGAACGCTTGACGGGCAAACGCTTCAGCGATGTGCAAGAAGGGGCCCACGTCGCCGTCGAAACCGTGCGCGAATGGCTGGCCACGATGGGCATTCCCGAGGACTTTTCCGACTTTCAGGTCGGCGAGAGTGACATCGATCGGATCCTCGCCGGAAGCTCGGCTTCAGGTCTTTCGAAGAATCCTGTCCGCCTCGACGACGACGGCTGGCGACGCTTTGTCACGGATCTGGTATAACTTCCAAAACTCCGTTATGACACCAACATTTTGCGCGATCAAAAAAGTGGCTGTCAGGCCACTTTTTGCTGGGATTCTTAAGGGTCCATGACCCTTAAGTAGGGGGTTGGGGGGATGAAATCCCCCCAAAAAACCTAGCTTCGCCTGCGATCCATTTCGGCAAATACGTCGTCCGGCGCGATGTTTTGCTGCGCCAAAAGGACGAGGAGGTGGTAAATCAGGTCGGCCGATTCGTAGATCAGTTCGTCGCGGACGGCGTTTTTCGCCGCGATGACGACCTCGGTCGCCTCTTCCCCCACCTTTTTGCAGATGGTGTCGATGCCCTTGTCGAGCAGGTAATTCGTGTAGGAATCCGGCCGGGGTTGGGCTATGCGCTCGCGGATGGTGGCATAGTCGCGCGCAATGGCGTCCGCGGCGGGGGAGGGGATTGCGTCATCGCCGATGATCGCACGAAAGAAGCAGCTCGGCGCACCCGTATGGCAGGCAGGGCCGATTTGCTCGACGCGGGCGAGCAGGGTGTCGCCGTCGCAATCGTAATGCAACGAGCGGAGATTTTGGATGTGTCCGCTCGTTTCGCCCTTTACCCACAGCGTTTGTCGGCTGCGGGAATAATAAGTGACGCGCCGCGTCTCGATCGTCTTGCGAAGCGCTTCTTCATTCATATAGGCGAGCATGAGTACCGTGCCACTATCGGCATCTTGTGTGATGCAGGGCACAAGGCCACGCTCATCATAGCGGATTTGGGAAAGCAAAGTGTCGTCCATGCGGATGTGACTCCTCGTGTTATGCTGTCGTCGCGTCTTCGCTTGCAGTTTCGATCGCGACGGTCAGGTTGAGTTTTCGATCGTAGAGCGCCTTTCCGACGATGGCGCCCGCCATGCCCGCGTCGCGAAGCGTTGCGATGTCGGTCAGCGTAGAAACGCCGCCCGACGCGATCACTTCAAGACCGGTCTCTTCGGCGAAGCGCTTCGTCGCCTCGACGTTGGGGCCATTCATCATGCCGTCGCGCGAGATGTCCGTGTACACGCAGGTGCGGATGCCGGCTTCGTAAAGCTGACGCCCCAGATCGAGAGGTGTCACTTCGGTTTGCTCGCGCCATCCCTTGATCGATACAAAGCCGTCGCGGACGTCGATGCCCGCAACGATCCGCTCCGGATAGATCTCGACCGCCCGCCGAACAAAGGCCAGGTTTTCCAGCGCACTCGTTCCCAAGATCACGCGCGTGACACCCCAGTCAAAACGCGTCTTGGCGTCGGCCAACGAACGGATGCCGCCGCCAAGCTGCACGCTGACGCCGGCGATGCGCGCACGCGAACAAATGCACTGCACAGCGCTCCGGTTCACAGATGAACCGCTGAATGCGGCGTCGAGATCGACGATGTGAAGCTGCTGTGCGCCGGCACTGATCCACATTTCGGCGCGCATGGCGGGATCGCCGTAGTACGTGATGTCTTCTTCACGCCCCTGCTGCAAGCGGACACTCTTTCCGTCCTTGATATCGATCGCGGGATAAATGAGCATGATCAACCTCCTGGCGACGAAACAGCGCACTCTGGCACAGTATGGGCGAGCGCGGGCGATGCTTTGACATACATTCTATGACATTATACACGATATTTTCATATTAGCAAAGATCAAAGCCCGAAAAAACGTCAAAATATCGGGCGAGACACTGCGTTCTTCTTGCGGAATCCTGGATGCATACAATCTGTGTACATGCATACGACATTGATGTGCGTGCGTGTCGATCTTTGTAGACGCAATGTGGTGCGCTTTAGTACCCGATTCGCGATCTGCTTCGCCTTTGGGCGGGATGCCTGTTATGAGGAGGCGGATCAGTCGAACGCGCCTTTCGTCGAGGGGATGGCGCCTCCGTTTCTCGGATCGTCGGAAGCGGCGTCGGCCAGGCATCGCCCGAACGTTTTTGCAATGGCTTCGAGCATATGGTGGAGGTTGCGCCCATAGAGCACGCGGATGTGGAGGGTCAGACCGGCATGCTGGGCGAGGGCACGAAAAAATTCTTCGAAGAGCTGGGCATCCATCTCCCCGACAAAGGCGCCCGGCGCGATCGGGACGTCGTAAAGCAGATAGGCGCGCCCACTGCAATCGAGCGCCACAAAAGCCAGCGCTTCGTCCATGGGCAGATAGACCGACGCATAGCGGCGGATGCCCGCTTTGTCGCCGAGGCAGGCCGCAATTGCCTGTCCCATGGCGATGCCCACGTCTTCGACGCTGTGGTGCGCGTCGATATGCGAGTCGCCATCGCAACGCAGTTCGATGTCCATGAAGCCGTGCGCCGCCATCAGGTCGAGCAAGTGGTCGAAAAAACCGATTCCCGTGTGGATCGATCGGGATTGGCCTCCGTCAAAGGCGAGCGACAAATCGATCTTTGTCTCTTTCGTTGCGCGCCGTACCGTTCCGGTGCGTTTGACGTCCTTCATGCGTCGTCTCCTTCCATGCGGATCGCCGCGCTGTTCGCATGTCCATCCAAGCCCTCCGCCCGCGCAAACGCGATGAGGTCCGACGCGTGCGACGCGAACGCATCGCGGCTAAACTGGAGAATGCTGCTCTTCTTGACGAAATCGTCGACGCTGAGCGGCGAAAAAAAGCGCGCCGTTCCGCTGGTGGGCAAGACGTGGTTCGGACCGGCGAGGTAGTCGCCCAGGGCTTCCGGCGTGTGCGGCCCCAAGAAGATCGCGCCTGCGTTTTCGACGCCGTCCAGGTAGGAAAAGGGATCGCGCACCATCAGTTCGAGGTGCTCGGGTGCGATCCGGTTGGCGAGTGCGAGGCCGTCCCTTCGGAGATCGCGCACGACGACGATGCCGCCCTGCCCCTCGATCGACGAACGAGCGATCGATGCGCGCGGCAAGGCGTTGAGCTGCGTTTCGAGCGCGTTTTGCACGGCTTTCGCCAAAGCGTCGCTGTCGGTGATCAGCAAGGCGGCTGCCAACGGGTCGTGCTCGGCTTGGGCGAGCAGGTCGGCTGCGATGTAGGCGGGAGGGGCCGTTTCGTCGGCGAGGATCAATACCTCGGACGGGCCGGCGATCATGTCGATGCCCACCTGCCCAAAGACCTCGCGCTTGGCGAGTGCGACGTAGAGATTCCCGGGGCCCGTGATCTTATCGACCCGTTCCACCGATTCCGTGCCGTAGGCAAGCGCGGCGACTGCTTGGGCGCCGCCCATTTTGTATACGCAATGCACACCCGATTCGCGCGCGGCGACGAGGGTCATCGGCGGTACGCTCCCGTCTTTACCGGGTGGCGTTGCCATCGCGATCGCGCCCACACCCGCAACGGCAGCCGGAATCGCGTTCATCAGCACGCTGGACGGGTAGGCGGCGCGTCCGCCGGGGACGTAGACGCCGACGCGACGCAATGGGCGGATCATTTGGCCGAGGAAGCTGCCGTTCGCATTCTCGAACCAGCTCTGACGGACTTGCTTTTCGTGAAAAGCGCGTATGCGTCGCACGGCTTTGCGCATGGTTTCGAGAAGAGTTGGGGGGACAGCTTCGTAGGCCGCCGCGTATTCGTCTTCGGTTGCGATTAGGCGATCGCCGCTGAGCGCGATGCCGTCAAAGCGCTCGGTGTACGCAAAAAGCGCTTCGTCGCCGCGATGGCGCACGTCGGCGAGTATCGTCTGCACGGCTGCAACGGCTTTCGGATCGGCGTCGACGGCTCGATCCAGGCGGTCGAGTGCTTGGTTTACATCGAGGATTCGGATCATCGCTCGCTTGTCTCCCTTTCATCGGTGAAATCGTCCTTGGAAAAACGCCAGACATCGTTCTCACGCGTCCATTGGCCGCGCACGCCATCATGCGCCGCGCCCAACTCGATGTGACAAGCCACGATTCCCAAGTCCACTTCGGATGCGCTCGTCTTGAGCCCCGCCGGACACAGCAGGATGTCGTCGCCGTCGACGTCGAACTCCCAAGGTTGCAGATTGACGGCCGAGGGCGCGATGTGTCCAAGGCGAAACGCGCTTTGCTGCCAGCGTGGCAGTGCGTCGAAGGGCGCACGGCAAACCTTGTCAAATGCCTTGCGCTTGCGCGTGGGATTTGCGGGCAGCGCTTTCACCGGCACGCCGTAAGGATAGACGGCGGCGATCGTCTCGCGGTTTTCGCAGCCGAAAAGACGACCTGCTTCCGCGCGGCGGTAGGTACCGCCCACCCAGCAGCCGCCTAGACCCGCCTGCGTGACGGCCAGCGCAAAGGCCTCCCCGCGGTAGCCCACCTCAAAGGCGCTGGCATCCCGATCCCGAATGAAGGCGGCGACTGCGTCAACGCCCTTGAAGGCAAGGCCGGTGAGACCGCCAAAAGCCGAAGCAGCCTGGCGCAACAGCCCGATGCGGACGCCTCCGCCCGACAGGCAACGCGCGGCGCGCTCGATGGCGGCGTAACTGCTTTCCGACGCACTTCCCGGCCGGAATGCCCGGATGGAGATGCGACGTTGCGCGGCTTCGTAATACGAAGCAATTTGATCGGCTGTCAATTGTGATAGCATGATCTCGACCTCCCACCGTATCTCGGTTCCTTGCGGGAACAAACCGATACTCTTACCCCATTATATCACAAGGAATGGAAGAAAGAATGCTTGAAAGCGTGTTCGTATCACATCAATTGATGGAAGGGTCTGCCAAGCAGAATGCATAAAAAAAAGTGGCGTGCGCCACTTTTTGCGGGTATGTCCGTTCGCGGCCTAGCGGTATACGACTTTATATATGCGAATCAAGGGTTACCAACCTAACGTATCGCGAAGCCGTTTGGCTGCAACGGGCGATTGATAATCGCCCCTACAGGCGCACAAACAAGGTTATCAGGATGTAGGGGCGATTATCAATCGCCCGCGTACCATAAGGATCATCCCATTTTTGCCTGAACAAAGTTCAACCCTTGATTGGCGTTTTATATACCGATTGCGATCGCGGCCAGCGCTGCAATCGCGGCGATGACGACCAAGACCGTGACCACGCAGCCGCAGCAGCCGCGCGTGTAGTATCCGCGCGGGCCTTGCGGACATCCATGATCGCAGTCGCAATGCCTTCGATGGTGTCTGCCCATGGCTTTTCCTCCTATCGGTTCGAATGCGCGTATGGAATCCATTCCCCATACCGTCAGTGTATTGCGAAGCGTGCAATTGGTGCTTCTCAATCCTCGCATTCCGATGCCGAGATTGTCCGCTTTGTGGTATACTATACAGAGCGCGCCGGTCACCAAGGCGCACCGCGAGGCTTCGAGGAGGAAACCATGAGAATTCGCAAAGCCGTCATACCTGCCGGCGGGTGGGGCACGCGTTTTTTACCGGCCACCAAAGCGCAACCCAAAGAAATGCTCCCGATCGTTGACAAGCCGACCATCCAATTCATCGTCGAAGAGGCCGTCGCGTCGGGGATCGAAGATATCATCATCATCACCAGCCACACCAAAAAGGCGATCGAGGACCACTTCGACCGTTCCATTCAATTGGAAATGGAACTCGAACGCTCACGCAAACGCGAATTGCTCGAAACCGTGCGCTCCATTTCGGACATGGCGAACATCTACTACATCCGCCAAAAAGAAGCGCTCGGCCTCGGCCACGCGATCGCCTGCGCGAGGACTTTCATCGGAAAAGAGCCCTTCGCCGTGCTGCTGGGTGACGACGTCGTCATGGGGGGCGAGCCCGCGCTCAAACAATTGATCGAGATCTACCAACGCACCGGCTATAGCGTGTTGGGCGTTCAGCCCGTTCCGATGCCCGAAGTCAACAAGTACGGCATCGTTGCGCCTGAACAACCCTTCCGCGATCGGGTTTGCCGCGTGCGCGATTTGGTCGAAAAACCCGCCGAAAAAGACGCGCCTTCCAACGTCGCGATCATGGGGCGCTATGTGTTGACGCCCAGCATATTCCAGCTGCTGGAGTCACAAAAACCGGGCGCAGGCGGCGAAATTCAGCTCACCGACGCGCTGCATAACCTGCTCAGCATGGAGCCCATCTACGCTTGCCAGTTTTCCGGACGGCGTTACGATGTCGGCGACAAGGTCGGCTACCTCGCGGCCAGCGTCGAAGTGGCGCTCGCACACCCCGAAATCTCGGCGCAGGCACTCGATTACCTCGCGCGACTGGCGCTGGACAAGAACCAGCCGCTTCACAAGGCGATCGCCCGCCTCGTCAAGCAGCGCGTCGATGGGAAGGACGCGGGCTCGCCCAACGAAGGAAAATAGCAAAATATGTAAAATTTGTGCGGAAACGCGGATTTTCAACCCCGCGTGCCGCTTTCTGTGATACAATCATGACAGCAATACCGCAGCTTCGCTGCGAACGTATGGTGAGGACAAGATGAGCCAAATCAAAGATCCCTCCCTGGCAAGCCAGGGTGAAACCCGCATCCAATGGGTGATGCGCTACATGCCTTTGCTCGCCGCACTCGAAAGAGAGTTTTTGCAGACAAAGCCACTCGCCGGAAAAAAAGTGGCCGTCAGCGTCCATCTCGAAGCCAAGACTGCCCGCCTGTGCCGGTTTTTGCAAGCGGGTGGCGCGACGCTCGCCGTCACGGGCTCCAACCCGCTCAGCACGCGCGACGACATCGCCGCCGCGCTTGTCGCCAGCGGGATCGAGGTCTTTGCCGCCTATGGCGCGACACCGCAGGAATACGAAGACCATCTGAAACAAACGCTCGCCTTTGGACCGGATCTGATCGTCGATGACGGCGGAGATTTCCTTTCGCTGCTGCAGGGCGAACTCTCCCATTTGGCGGACAATGTGATCGGTGGCTGCGAGGAGACGACCACGGGCGTTTTGCGCATGCGCGCACGCGATCGCGACGGCTCGCTCGCTTTTCCCATGCTGGCCGTCAACGACGCCGCCTGCAAGCACCTGTTTGACAACCGCTTTGGCACCGGTCAATCGGTCTGGGACGCGATCATGCGCTCCTGCAACCTCGTGATCGCGGGCCAATGCGTCGTCGTCGGCGGCTTTGGACATTGCGGCCTCGGCGTCGCCGAAAAGGCGCGCGGTCTGGGCGCACGCGTCATCGTGACCGAAACCGACCCCGTTCGCGCCCTCGAAGCCCACATGCAAGGCTACATGGTCATGCCCATGGCCGACGCGGCGCCACTCGGCGACCTCTTCGTCACCGTGACGGGAGATTGTGAAGTGATTGGGGTTCAGCACATGGAAGCCATGAAGGACGGCGCCATCCTCGCCAATGCCGGACACTTCGACGTCGAGATCGACGTCGCCGGATTGCGCGCGATGGCGGTTTCGCATGCGCCGCTTCGCAACAACATTGAAAGCTACGTGCTGCCCAACGGTAAGACGCTCTGTCTGCTCGCCGAGGGACGTCTCGTCAACGTCGGCGCGGGCGACGGCCACCCGGCGCAGATCATGGATCTCAGCTTCGCGCTTCAGGCACTGGGGTTGCTTTACCTCTTGGAGAACCGCGATGCGCTCGGCAAGCACGTCTACGACCTCCCGCGCGCCCTCGACGATCGCGTCGCCCGCATGGCCCTCGAAGCCAACGGGGTGCGGATCGACGCGCTGACCCCCAAGCAAGCGGCCTATCTCGGGCACGCGTAGGGGGGGGTACGTTAGGGGCTTCCAGCCCCTAAGACCCCGGCCAAAGGGTCCATGACCCTTTGGAATCCCGATTGGGAAGTTTTTCATATTATTGATGAGTTTTGGAAAGCAAGAAAGGACTCGAAGGTCGCTTGAATACGCTTTTTCGCAACGCGTCGCTCTTGATGCCCGATGGACAGGTTTTGGAAGGCTGTCTTGGGGTGGCGGGGAATCGGATCGCCTTCGTCGGGGTCAGTCCCGAAGGATTTGTGGCGGAACGCGTCATCGACTGCCGGGGGGATTTGCTCATGCCCGGCTTCGTGAACAGCCACACCCACCTGCCGATGACCCTCTTTCGCTCGATGGGCGATGACATGAGCCTCCACGATTGGCTGCAAACCCGCATCTGGCCCCTCGAAGACAAGCTCGACGGCGACGCCTGCCGCTGGGGGACGATGCTCGCCATGGCCGAAATGCTGCGCGGCGGCGTGACGGCCTGCAACGACATGTATTTCTTTACGCGAGAGATCCTGGAGGCCGTCGCGTCTACGGGGATGAGAGCGCTCGTGGGACGCGCGATCATCGATCAGGGTTTGGAGGAACGTGTTTCGGAAGTCCGGTCCCTCTACGGAGAGTGGCACGGCACCGAAAACGATCGGATCCGCCTGTCGGTGGCACCCCACGCCGAATACACCTGTTCGGACGACACGATGC
This sequence comes from Eubacteriales bacterium, assembly GCA_031553675.1. Classification (GTDB taxonomy): domain Bacteria; phylum Bacillota; class Clostridia; order Christensenellales; family CALWSW01; genus JAVBLF01. The sequence continues at coordinate 47,899 of JAVBLF010000072.1, forward strand.
GCCGATGCCGGGAACTCAAGCAGGATCTGGGTCTCAAGTTCCATATCCATGTGAGTGAGACCTTTGACGAACACGAAGCCTGCAAGGAGAGGCGAGGAGGCAAAACGGTCGTGCAGTGGCTTGATGCGCACAGGCTGCTCGACGGCGACGCTCTGCTCGCGCACTGCACCCATGTCGAACTCGACGACATCGCCCGCATTGCCGCGCGCGACGCGACGGTGCTGCACAGCCCGCAGAGCAACTGCAAGCTCGGCAGCGGCATCGCGCCGGTACCCGTCATGCTCGCGCACGGTTGCCGCGTCGCGCTCTCGACCGACGGCGCCGCCAGCAACAACAACCTCGATATGATGGAAGAAATGCGCTTTGCCGCGTTGATCCACAACGGATTGGCGAACAACCCGCGCGCGCTGACCAGCGTCCAGGCCATCGATATGGCGACCCGTTGCGGCGCACAGGCCCTCGGATGGGACGCCGGCTCGCTGCGCGAAGGCGCTTTGGCCGACATCGTTCGCATCGACATGTCGGGACCCCACATGCAGCCGCGCACCAACCTCGCTGCGCACCTCGCCTACAGCGCGATCGCCAGCGACGTGTGTATGACCATGGTCGATGGCGCCATCCTCTACGAATCCGGTGAATTCACGACGATCGACGTCGATCGCATCACCGCCGAAGTGGCACGTATCCGTGATGCGCTCGCGTGAGTTTTGACGATAACTTTGTTTCTAAAGGGGGAATACCCATGCTGCAAGCCAAAATGGCCAAACGTCTCGCGTGGATCGCGGTGATGGCGCTCACCGCCGCGTCGCTCTTCGCGTGCAAGGGCGGTCAGAAAAATCCCGAGACCACTTCGACCGCCGACACGGGCCAAGCCCTCCCCGTACAGGACGCCCTCGCAAGCGGCGGCACCGAGATCAGCAACATCAACGCAAAAGAAATCGCGATCGCGCCGACCGCCAATGGCGCTGATGTCTCGATCCGCTTCGTTCTCGGCAGCAAACTGCAAAACATCGACGAGGCCGAAACCGATCGCGTTCCCCTCTACCGCGCCTTTTTGCTCGAACACCCCGCCCGTCTTGTGATCGAATTCGACAGCATCGATTTCTGGGACTACGATCGCTCGCTCAAGGTCGCCGAAGACGACGACCTCTTCTATGGCGTCTTCAAACAGATTCAGTCCGGCGGCAGCTCGGATGAGCGCGCCCTCTTTCGCATTGTCTTCCAGCTCCGCCAGGATGTCGATGTCGATGTAAGCGACAGCGGAAGTGAGCTCAAGATCGCTTTCCGTACCAAGGCGACGCAATCCGACGACGAGGGCTTCTATATCATGTCGACCGCCCTCCAGCCTTTCAGCGCTGGTGAACTCGCGCCGGGGACTCTCTTTCCCTCTCTGTCGAGCGACCTCAACAACCAGCTTTTGATCAGCGATCCCTACGACAACGAAGCCGAAGCGCAGGCCGCGATGGAAACCCTTCTCGCCGACAATCCGTCCGGGCTCAACGCGCAGAATACCTTCCTGATCGCGCTCGACGGCAACGCCCTGCCCGGCTATGCCAACAGCGCCGACTTCAAAGCCGTCTACACCACGAGCATCATCCGCCGCAACGGCATCGAGGAAACACTGCCCGTCATCATGCCCGACGGCATTTATCTCACCTCGACCGACGACAACAGCATGGCACTCTTCGGCAAGACGATCGACAACAACGAGGAAGGCACGGCCCAGGAGCTTTGGATCATCGACGCGGCCGGCAAGCTCAAACGCCTCACCGAGATCGAGTTCGGTTCGATCAGCAAGGCTGCTTTTTCGCCCGATGGAAAGAAACTGGCGCTGCTCGAATTCACGTCCGACAGTTCCTACCTCTACATCTACGACATGGAGACCAATACGCTCGACAACCTCGGCGAGGAACACCTCGGCAACACGACGAGCGCCTTCATCTGGGATTCCCTCGGCACGGCGATCTTCGCGATCTCCGGCAACGAGCAGCAACAGTTGCTCAAATACGATTTCACCATGACGGACGAGTCGATGCGGGTCAGCGCCGTCGAGGAAAACGAGATAGGAGAAGGCGACCTCGCCTTCTACAACGGCGAGATCTACTTTACCAACATCACCGAAAACGACGAGGAAGTCGTCTATCGCATCAAGCCCGAAGGCGGCCTGCGCACGCCCTTTGCGAAAGGCGGCAACATCCGCATTTCCCAAAACGGCGAAAACATGGCCATCCTCCAGACCGTCGCGCCACCCGCAACCGATGGCGAGGACGCCGACGAGGACTTCAGCACGACGACGCTCGTTCTGAAAAACATGGTGAGCGGCGAAGAAAAGGCCATCGTCGAAAACACCAGCATCCAGACCTACGACTGGGCCCCCGACAACAAGCTCTACTACACGGAGCGCATCAGCGACGACTTCAGCGACAAATTTGCGTACCGGCTCATGTGTTACAACGCCAGCGTCGGCCAACTGTCCGAGATCGCCGAGCTCTCCACCAGCGGTTTCTCGACCACGCCCGATCCGTCCATGATCTACATCCCCTTGATCTCCGAGGACGAACCGGCCGATGCCGAAGGCAATCTGCCTTCGACGGCGAAGGGCCTGCACATCAGCGCAACCTATCGCTTCAAGCTCGATTCCCCTCCGCCCACGCCATCGCCATCGCAGGGGCCGTCCGAAACGGACGCGGCCACCCCCAGCGCCACCCCGACGCCGTAAAGAGAAGCCAAAACTCCCTATCGATTTGGCGGGCGCCCCGATACAGGGTCGCCCTTTTTTTGCCTCACCCGGCCAGGCTGTACAAATGCCCGCGTTAGAGGTACAATGGGTTGGCGCCGTTTTGCGCTATCTCACTATGCCAATTATTTTACTTCTCCGGAGGGCACTCAATGTACCGCGTTGGCGTCGTTTCCCTTGGCTGTTCCAAAAACCGCGTCGACTCTGAGTCGATGATGGGCATTCTCACCAAAGCCGGATTTTCGATCACGAACGATCCCCGGCAAGCCGATATCCTGATCGTCAACACCTGCGGCTTCATCGAACCCGCCAAGGAAGAATCGATCCAGAGCATACTCGAAATGGCTTCCCACAAGCAGGAAGGGAGCTGCAAATGCCTAGTCGTCACGGGTTGCCTTTCGCAGCGCTATCGCGATGAGCTCACGCTTGAAATGCCCGAAATCGACGTTTTGATCGGCGTGTCGGAATACGAAACGCTCCCGGGTCTGCTCGCCGAAAAGGGCTTTTCCCCGAACGCCGCCGCGCCTTCCGCCTGCGACCATCTGCGCGCCGGACGCCTCCTGAGCACCCCGCGACATTCGGCTTACCTTCGCGTCGCCGATGGCTGCGACAACCGTTGCAGCTATTGCGCCATCCCCGCGATCCGTGGGCCTTACCGCAGCGAGCCTTTCGACCGCCTGATCGCCGAGGCCGACGCCCTCGTCGCCGGCGGCGCCAAGGAGCTCGTCGTGATCGCCCAGGACACCACGCGCTATGGACTCGATTCCGAGGGGAAACGGCTGCTGCCCAAGCTCTTAAAGCGACTCGCGCAAACGGGCGCGGATTGGATTCGCCTGCTCTACGCTTACCCGGACGAGATCGACGAGGCACTCCTCGAAGCCATGTGCGCACACGAGGCCATCCTCAAATACATCGACATCCCGATCCAACACGTCGACGACGCGCTCCTCCGCCGCATGAACCGCCGCGGTACACGGACGGATCTCGTT